>JAUUZM010000121.1 GCA_030589965.1 Bacteroides sp. | reverse complement strand
GCAGGGCCATCAGACCCAGCATCACTCCGAATAAAGTAGCAACAGCTTTCCCTCCCCTGAAACCTGCAAAAACAGGATAGATATGGCCAAGAGCGGCAGCTATACCACAAATGATCCGGAACCAGAGCAAGAGATCAGGATCAGAGCTAAGGCTTGAAATTATAAGGGGTAAAAAGGTAGCTGAAATCCCCTTTGAAATATCCAGGATAAGTACCGGCAAACCGGCTTTCCATCCAAGTACCCTCCAGGTATTGGTGGCTCCGGCATTCTTGCTTCCGTGTTCGCGGACATCTGTATTGTAAAATGTCCGCCCAATGATTAAAGAAAAAGGCAGCGAGCCTAATAAATAGGCCGCTGCCGTTAAAAGAATGCCTGTGATGATAAGTTCCTGGACAGGCAACATATCATATTATATTTGTGGACCAGCAGCAATCAGTGCGCGGGTCGCATCAGAATCAATAAAAGCTTCAAAGTTGGCAATGAACTTTTTAGCAAGATCATTAGCGGTTGCATCCCATTCCTTCGGGTCTGTCCATATATTCCTCGGATTCAGAATGTCTGCATCCACACATGGTATTGTTTTTGGAATCTCCAGGTTAAAGACAGGAAGCATCTCATATTCAACATCAAGAATACTGCCATCAAGAATACAATCGATGATTCCCCTGGTGGAAGTAATATCAATGCGTTCTCCTCCTTTGCCATAGCCGCCGCCAACCCATCCGGTGTTGACCAGCCATGCAGATGCTCCGTGCTCTTTAATCTTACGGGTCAATTCATTGGCATAAATAATCGGATCAAGCATCAGGAAGGCAGCTCCGAAACAAGCCGAGAAGGAAGGAACCGGTTCTGTAATACCTCTTTCCGTACCTGCGACCTTGGCTGTATATCCGCTGATAAAATGATATTTTGTCTGATCTTCAGTTAACCTGGAAACCGGAGGCAAAACTCCAAAAGCATCTGCTGTGAGGAAAATAATGTTTTTCGCGTGTCCAGCCTTGGAAACCGGCTTTACAATATTATCAATATGATAAATAGGATAAGATACCCGGGTATTGGCAGTTTTTGCACCTGAATCCCAATCAACTTTTCCCGAAGTTTCGTCAAAACTCACATTTTCCAGGAGGGCGTCCCTCTTAATGGCATTGAAAATTTCAGGTTCCTTTTCAGGATCAAGCTTAATTGTCTTGGCATAGCAGCCACCTTCAAAGTTAAAAATACCATCATCATCCCAACCATGCTCGTCATCACCAATCAGGGCTCTTTTCGGATCAGCAGAAAGGGTTGTTTTTCCAGTTCCTGAAAGTCCAAAGAACAATGCCGTATCACCATCAACACCAACATTTGCAGATGCGTGCATGGCAGCTATACCCTTGAGTGGCAGGTAATAGTTCATTACTGAGAATATTCCTTTTTTCATCTCTCCTCCATACCAGGAACCTCCAATACATGCCCTTTTCTGCTTCAGATTAAATAGTGCATATACTTCAGAGTTTAATCCATGCTTTTCCCAATTGGCGTTGCTTGTTTTTGCAGCATTCAAAGTGACGAAATCAGGTTCAAAAGTCTTGAGTGCTTCATCTGTTGGGCGGATAAACATGTTTTTCACAAAATGTGCCTGCCAGGCAACCTCGCAAATGAACCTTACCTTGATACGAGTATCTTCATTGGCTCCGGCATATCCGTCCTGAACATATAATTTCTTACCGGAAAGCTGTTTTGCAGAATTATCATAAAGTTCTGACCAAACTTCTTCAGAGATGGGTTTATTATCAGAAGTTTTTCTCTGTTCACTTTTCCACCAGATATTTTTTTCGTTCTCATCTTCGCGGACAATATATTTATCCTTGGGTGAACGGCCTGTAAAAATTCCCGTATCTACAGAAACTGCTCCTGTATCGGTAAGAAATCCCCTTTCGTATCCCTCAAGGGATGAATCGGTTTCATGCTTGTATAATTCCTCATAAGACAGGTTATGGAAAATTTCTTTAACGTCTGTGATCCCGTACTGGGATAAGTCTAAATTTCTGGCTCCTTCTGACATAATATATTATAATAATTAATAGTTCGTTTTTGTTTCGCAAATATAGAAAAAAAGTGAATTCACTGCTGTAAAACATAAAAAAAAGGCTGCCAGAACCTGGCAGCCTCTGTTTATCTATTGAGTTAGGTCCTATTTATCATCTTTGATTGCAGCCTGGGCAGCAGCTATTCTTGCAATTGGCACCCTGTAAGGAGAACAGCTAACGTAATTCATGCCAACTCTGTGACAGAATTCAACTGAACTGGGTTCTCCACCATGCTCACCACAAATACCAACTTTCAGGTCAGGTTTTGTTGACCTACCCTTGCTGGTTCCCATTTCAACAAGCTGGCCAATACCTTCCTGGTCCAATACCTGGAAAGGATCATGCTTCAAAATTCCCTTATCAACATAGATCGGGAGGAATTTACCTGCGTCATCTCTTGAATAACCGAAGCCCATCTGGGTCAGGTCATTGGTTCCAAATGAAAAGAATTCAGCTTTCTCAGCTATAAGATCTGCGGTCATTGCAGCTCTTGGTATCTCTATCATAGTACCTACAAGGTATTCTATTCTCTCTCCTCTTTCTTCAAAAACCTTTTCTGCTGTGCTGCGAATGATTTCCTCCTGCATAGCATATTCCTGATGGGTCCCGATCAGGGGAACCATAATTTCAGGTATTGCAGTGATCCCTTTTGCCTTAAGGTTTAGCGCAGCTTCAATAATCGCTCTTGCCTGCATTTCTGAAATCTCAGGATAAGTGTTTCCCAGGCGGCAGCCACGGTGTCCCAGCATTGGGTTGAATTCATGCAATTCTTCAATTTTATCCTGGATATCCTTAACGGTAATACCCATCTGCTCAGCCATTACCTTCTGATTTTCTTCCTCATGGGGAACAAACTCATGAAGTGGCGGATCGAGCAATCTTACAGTTACCGGAAGGTCATGCATGGCTGCAAAGACTCCTTCAAAATCCTCACGCTGGATGGGAAGAAGTTTTTCGAGTGCTTCCCTTCGTCCTTGTTCATCATCAGCAAGGATCATCTCACGCATGGCAATAATCCGGTCTCCTTCGAAGAACATATGCTCGGTTCGGCAAAGTCCGATTCCCTTGGCACCAAATCCGCGGGCCACTTCGCAATCCTTTACAGTCTCTGCATTTGTACGGACGCTCATTTTTGTGTGCTTTTCTGCAAGATCCATCAGTTCACCAAAGCCACCGCTTAATTCTGCATTCTTTGTGGCTATCTGCCCTTCATATACTTCACCGCTTGTACCGTTCAGGGAAATCCAGTCTCCCTCATTGAATGTCTGGCCATCAACTACCATGGTTCTGGCTCTGTAATCTATCTTCAGACTACCTGCTCCCGACACACAGCATTTCCCCATTCCACGAGCAACAACAGCAGCATGTGATGTCATTCCTCCTCTTGCAGTAAGAATACCTTTTGCTACGTTCATCCCCCTGAGGTCTTCAGGAGAAGTTTCAACGCGTACAAGTACAACCTGCTTTCCTTCTTCAACCCATTCTTCAGCTTCATCAGCAAAGAATACGATCTGTCCGGTGGCAGCACCTGGAGACGCAGGAAGTCCCTTTGCAAGAACTCTTGCCGCTTTAATCGCATCACCATCAAACACAGGGTGGAGCAATTCATCCAACTTATTGGCATCGATACGTAACAGTGATTCTTTCTCATCAATCATACCTTCCTTAAGAAGGTCTGCAGCAATCTTTATCATGGAAGCTCCGGTACGTTTACCATTTCTGGTCTGTAGCAACCAGAGTTTGCCTTCCTGGATGGTGAATTCCAGGTCCTGCATATCCTTATAATGAGCTTCCAGTTTATGCTGGGTATCAAATAATTCTTTGTAAATCGCGGGCATCTCCTCTTCCAGGGAAGTAAAATCAGCTTTCCTTTCCTCTTCGCTAACCTGTGCAAGTACAGCCCAGCGCTTGGATCCTTCAAGGGTAATCACGCGAGGAGTACGGATACCAGCAACCACATCTTCACCCTGTGCATTAATCAGGTATTCACCGTTGAAAAGGTTTTCACCGGTAGCAGCATCCCTGGTAAAGGCTACACCTGTTCCCGATGTATCTCCCATGTTTCCGAATACCATGGCTTGAACGTTTACAGCAGTTCCCCATTCTTCTGGAATGCTATTCAGTTTCCGGTAGTAATCTGCACGTGGATTCATCCAGCTGTCAAATACGGCTGCAACAGACCCCCAGAGTTGTTCCCATGCATCGGTTGGAAAGTCTTTACCTGTCTTGACTTTTACGGCGGACTTAAACCTCTTAACCATATCCTTCAGATCATCGATTGCGAGATCGGTATCATTGTCAACTCCTTTTTCTTTCTTAATCTGGTCAATGATCACTTCAAAAGGATCATGATCTTCTTTTGATTCCGGCTTCATTCCCATTACCACATTGCCATACATCTGGATAAAACGACGGTAGGAATCCCATGCAAAGCGTGCATTCCCGGTTTTTTTTGCAAGTCCTTCAACAACCTCATCATTGAGTCCAAGGTTTAGGACGGTATCCATCATACCCGGCATAGAGGCGCGGGCACCTGAACGAACAGACATAAGGCATGGATTCTCGCTATCTCCAAACTTTGAATTCATGACAGACTCAATGTTCTTCATTGCGGCTTCTGCCTCCTCTTTGAGAAGTTCAATTACCTCTTCTTTTCCCAGCTGGTTATATTCTGTACAAACATCAGTGGTAATTGTAAATCCAGGAGGTACAGGAACACCGATCAGATTCATCTCGGCAAGGTTGGCACCTTTACCACCCAGAAGGTTCTTCATATCGGCTTTTCCTTCGGCCTGTTTATTTCCAAAAGTGTAGACTCTTTTAACTGTGGACATTGTTTTTTATAATTTTATTATTCAACTAATTAATACCTTAAAATTTTAAGAGTACAAATGTATTTAAAAATTATATAAAACAGTTCTAAATTAGATTTAAAAAAACAGGACTTATCAATGCTAGTTTTTAGCCATAATTTCACCTGTATTTGAAGGGTATCCCTGGATAAAAGGACAGCCACTATCTTCCTGAACGCGGATGGAATCGGATGATGGCATCTCTGAGATATTGCCTGTCGAGATGGGTATATATTTCAGTGGTCAGAATGGATTCGTGACCCAGCATTTCCTGGACCGCCCTAAGATCAGCTCCGCCATCAATCAGATGGGTCGCAAAAGAGTGTCGGAATGTATGTGGACTGATATTCTTTTTTATGCCTGCAGCTGCCGCCAGGTCTTTGATAATTGTAAATATCATGACTCTGCTTAATCCCCTTCCCCTTCGGTTCAGGAAAACCACATCTTCAGAGTCTTTATCAATATGCGATAGTGAGTTCCGGTCAGGAAAGTAATTTCTTATCTCCCTGAGAGCTGTATTTCCAATTGGCACCAGCCTTTCCTTATTCCCTTTTCCAGTGATCCTGATAAATCCCTTATCAAAATAAATATTGGAAATGCGAAGTCCGGTTAGCTCAGATACTCTGAGACCGCAACTATACAAGACCTCAAGCATGGCCCTGTTCCTTCTGCCCTCAGGTTTAGACATGTCAATGGCTGACATAAGACGATCAATCTCTTCTATGCTGAGAACTTCTGGCAGCTTTCGTCCTATCCTCGGGATCTCAAGAAGGCTCGTTGGATCCGTTTCTATCAGATCCTCCAGTAACAGGTATTTAAAAAAGGACTTAATGCCGGATATTAGCCTGGCCTGTGAGCGGGAGCTTAATCCTAAGTCATTGATCCATACAAGAAATTCGCTGAGATGCTGTAATTCTATGCTGGCTGGATCAAATTTATACTCTCTGATCTCCAGAAAGGATATCAGCTTGTATATATCCCTTGTATATGCCTCAATGGAATGTGCTGAAAGGGATTTTTCCAGTTTCAGAAAAACTCCGTAATCATTAATATGTTTTTTCCATTTCATCATGAAAAAGGCCATCTTTCCATACAAAGAATAAGAGATACACCAATTGCGGCACCGGATAAGAGCAGGTTCCAATCCCTCCTTTTCATACGGGCCACATCCACCACAAGAAAAGAAAGGATAAGTATAATAATAACAATCATAACCTGTCCCAGTTCCAATCCAACATTAAATGAAAACAAGGGATGGATCAGATTATTCTCCGTTCCCAGAAGGCTGCGCAGGTAATTTGAGAAACCAAGACCATGGATCAATCCGAAAAACAAAGCTGTTGCATACTTAACGTTATGGGATGCCCGGCTAACCCTTTGTTCTTTCTGCAGAACGTTCCATATCCCCGTTGCAAGTATGGTTAAAGGAATAAAAAATTCAATCAAATCGGTGGGCACAGGTACCAGGTTCAGGGTAGCCAATGCCAGTGTAAGGGTATGCCCGACGGTAAATGCAGTAACCAGTATGAGTAGTTTTTTCCATTCCTTAAAACTATATACAGCGCAGAGGGCGAGTAGAAAGAGGATGTGATCATAAGCAGCCACATCAGAAATATGTTCAAATCCAAGAGATAGATATAGTCCGAATGTTGTCATGTATCGCGTTTAGGAAAACAAAAATATGTAATTTTACACTATAATGAGAATTGCGGGAATTGCTCTATTGCTTCTTTTTGCCTCCTGGAATCATCCTATCCATGTGTCAGTGTGCAACATAGACCTGGATCCCGATGGGGGTAAAATGGAGTTATCGGTTAAAATTTTTGCAGATGACTTCCAGGATTTGATCCTGCACAAGTATTCTGTTCAGCTAAAGCTCATGGACCAGGAACTGCCAGCGGAAAAAATTAGTTCTGTAAACCACTATATTGGGACCACACTGAAGTTTGAAATAAATGGCAGGAAAATTGAGGAATTAACTTTTGAAAAATCGGAACTGAATGAAGAAGCAATCTGGCTGTATTACTCGTATGATCATGGAAGCAGGATTCGAAAAATCAATGTCAGTAATACCCTTATGAATGAAAAATTTGATGATCAGACAAATCTTTTAATTGTTTCGTATAACAGCACACAAAATGGGTACCGAATGGACAATAAAACCACAGATTTAACATTTAATATTAAATAGCAAGAATTGCATTTGAAAAAGTCAATAATCATATTGTTAATAGGGTTTCTTTCAGCCTCTGCTGTAATGGCTACGCATAACCGTGCCGGAGAGATAACCCTTTTGCAAATTGACGATTTCACTTATGAGATTTTGATCCATACATTCACCTATTCCAGGTCCGCCGCCGATCGCAGTGAACTTGATGTCCAATGGGGGGATGGAGCCATCACCCAGGCGCCCCGGGTAAGCAAAGTCACACTTCCTAATTTATATTTCTGGAATCAGTATAAGACAACACATACATTTCCTGGACCAGGAACCTATACTATTGTTGTTCAGGACCCAAACAGAAATTTTGGAGTACATAATATACCCAATTCAGTGAATGTGATCTTTTCCATTAAAACCATCATCGCCATTAATCCCGGGATCGGTTTTAACAGTACACCCGTTCTGCTGAATCCTCCGATAGATAAGGCTGCAATTGGACAGATTTTTGTCCACAACCCGGCCGCATTTGATCTGGACGGGGACAGTATGTCCTATAAACTGACCGTTTGCACGGAGGAGAACGGGCAACCCATTGCAGATTACTCTTTACCTCTTGCAAGTGACAGCCTCTATATTGATCCTGTAACCGGAGATTTAATCTGGGATGCCCCGGTGGATACGGGAATCTATAATATAGCTATTGAAATAGAGGAATGGAGAAACGGGGTTAAAATCGGTAGTATTGCCCGGGATATGCAAATAGATGTTTACGATACGGATAACCGTCCTCCTGTTAATATGCCTCTCAGGGATTTTTGTGTTCTGGCAGGCGATATCATTCAATATGATATTATAAGTACTGACCCTGATTCCGACTGGATAACTCAATATGCCACAGGAGGACCCTTATTTTTTGATGAAAGTCCGGCCACCTTTGATACCTTAATAATGGGTCCTGGCTACTCCGTTTCCAGGTTTACATGGAAAACAACCTGTTCACATATCAGGCATCAACCTTATAATGTGATTATTAAAGCTGAAGACGATGACATCGGACTCAAACTGGTTGATATAAGTAATTTTAGTATTAAAGTGATTGGTCCCCCTCCTGAAAATCCAATGACTATAGCCACAGCCAGCACCATTAATTTGTCCTGGGACGCTCCTTTCTGCCAGGAGATCGAAGGATACGAGATCTGGCGCCGCTCGGGTAGTACAGGATACCTGCCTGATTCCTGTACAAATGGAATTCCAACTTCAACCGGATATAAATTAATAGGCTTTAATCCCGGATCCGACAGCACTGTATTTATCGATAATAATAATGGTGAAGGCCTGGTT
>JAUUZM010000161.1 GCA_030589965.1 Bacteroides sp. | reverse complement strand
CGTCAAATTGCTTTTGCATATGCACACCAAAATCTGATCGGCTAACCGAAACATCACTAAAATTATCCACCAGGGATGCAACCGGGTCAACCGCATAATGCGTAATATGACCCCAGACATTTACATAAAATGGTTTGTCCTTATTCGTCTGTATAAATTGCATTGCTGCCTCAAAAAGGTCTTCGTCACGTCCTCCATCAGAGCTTTTATCTCCACCAATGACCCCAATATCATCTATACCATAGATCCCGTTCAGCACGGGATTAACATCATTTTTGGGTCCGATATGCCATTTCCCGAAGTGCCCTACGGTATAATCATTTTGCCTCAGGAGTTCGGTCACGGTTATATTATCTCCGAAACCATATTCCGCCGGATAGTCTGGATAGCTTGCCGGATGTCTGCTGGTCATGAATCCCGTGCGGGAAGGGTTGCAGGTTGACCCCGTAACATAAAATCGTTCAAAACGGATTCCCTGGCTTGCCAGATTATCCAAGGAAGGGGTTTTTGAATACGGATGTCCATAACATTGCAGATCGCCCCAACCAAGGTCGTCGGCAAGGATAAAGACTATGTTCGGTTTATCCTGGGCCGAAAGTATCGTGGCACAAAAAAAGAGTATGCAGAAGCTTAATAGTCTTTTAGTCATGTTCAGTCTGGTTCAATTATTATATTAGTTATTTTAAAATATGAATCCTGCCTGTTGAATTTATCTCTTTTCCTTTGAATCGATAAATATAGAATCCATTCATAAGGTTTGAAACATCAAACTGGAATTCGGTTTTATTATTGCTTGTGCGGATTTTTTCCGACCTGATTATTGATCCATTTACTGAGTAAATCTCAAAGATTACTTCCGACGCGTATGTGCGTAGTAATGAAACAATTATAAAATCATTCGCAGGATTGGGAAATACATTCACATCATCGCCGGATTTGCTAATATTATCAACACCAACAGTCAATGTACTGACCGAAATGGTATCTGTAGGTTCACCTTCATTATTTGCACTATCGAATGCCTTTACAAAATAATCGTATGAGGTACCAGCGTTCAGTCCGGGATCAATATAAACAGTATTTCCCACCTCGGTAATTTTTGCACCATCACGATAGACATTATAGCCTGCTACATTTAAGCTACCTGTTGATTGCTCCCAGCTTAAAGCAATCTGACTTATTGAAACGGCCTCTCCCTGAAGGTTAATGGGTTTTTGCGGCAAGGTGATTTCGGGTAATCCTTTAATCCATTTTTCTTCCAGCTCATCTATGATCTCAGATCTCTTTTCCTTTGTCAAACTTCCATCATAGATAAGAACCTCTCCCACCATCCCGTCGAAATAACGTGATGAATCGGAAGTTGATCCAATGGTTAAAGCTGCTCCATTGGAAAAATCTGCAGGATCTACCTCAGTTGTTACTTCCTCATCCGTTGCTGAGCACCAGTAATTATAAGCTCCTTCTTCAGCATCGTAATTGAATGAGAAAATGACAGTCTGTCCGGGTTCAATGATCCCTGATCCATTCTGTTTAACTCCTGCCAGACTGGTTTGTAATTTTCCCTTATCTGAATATCGAATCTGAAAACCACTCGTCACGACTGAACTGTTGCCAAGCAGGTCGTTCCAATTGTCAATAATCGACTCGATGTAAACGGCTGCAATAATACAGAAACCGTGGGGATTTACTTCCTGGTTCAGAATAATATCTGACTCCCCGGCCGATAAAAGTTGCAGGGAAATCAGGGAATCACGAAAATCTATTCCGTTCAAACCACTATCAAACGTCTTTGAGGAGGGATAAATTGCATTTCCGAATGCCGGCAAAGCATCGTATCCACCCCCGTTTATATCTACCCAGGATTCAACGATACCGCCGAAATCGGTATTTACCAATGAATCGTATGATGCATCCAGGTGTTGTAAAATCCGGGGAGTAAAAGTTGAAGTATCCTCCGGAATATCCCTCGGGATATCACGGGTAAAAGAAACCTGTATATCTCTGAATGGGAATCCTTCAAGTTCTTGCATATCGGAAAGATTCTTGCTGTCTTGAAAATTATAAACATACCTCAAGACTGCGATGTCAGACTCGCTTTGCCACAATACTGAGCGGATGCTTCCGTCGCTTTTTCTCAATACGATATTATCAACATAAAAGTGGTAGTATCCTGTATCTCCCTCAAGAAATACAATGTTATTCCGGTAAGCTGCATTCGGACATTTTGAACCATAGCCTACCACATTTCTAATCCATTTTCCCTTGGGTACCTCCTGATTGTATATTTCAATCCCGTTCTGGTTGATACCATTTAACTTGTCAAACTGAGGTATATATTGTTTAACTGGGCTGTAATAGATACCTTTAGACCTTTCGCTATCCTCGGCTACAAAAATATCATATTCCATTCGGTCACCCGGCTCAACATAATATCCCAATTTGCCACCTGTCAGATCGCTGGTTGACCACTGTATGAATACACCTTTATTATTTGGTTTGTTTTGCCATGCTTTAATCTCCATGATTTCGCCTTTCGGACTGGCTTCTGTAGAATATATATTTGATTCTTCAAGGCTAACATAAGGTACGGCGTATTTATTATCTGTTAACCAATCTTTATATAGTCCCACCATTTGGTTTGTAATAGCCGGGTTGCCGGTAGCCACGTTCATAGCCTCCGCTGTATCTGTTAAATAATGGTATAGTTCTGTCCTGTTGGTTGTTTCAGAATACATAAGTTTCCATTCATCAGTCCGGACTGAGCCATAATTACTCCACATTTCGTAAATGGGATCCTCAAACCCGGTGCGAAAAGGAGTATTAGCCTGCATTTCCTCCCAGAAACTAATACCATCAACATCCTGGGCTGTAAATGTAATGCCTGTCATATCCATCAGGGTGGGATACAAATCATAATATGCAACATTGCCATGATATGTATTATTCCCCGGACTGTATGGAGCCGTATTTGCATCAAATATTCCCGGCCACCATATAGCTGCAGGTACACGAACTCCTCCCTCCCAAAGGGAATGTTTTCCTCCCTGGAAAGGCAAACTGCTGCCATGGGGTAATCCCCCATTGTCAGAAGTAAATACCACAATGGTATTGTCCATCAATCCCAATGCATCAAGAGTATCCAGAATGTACCCCACGCTTTTATCAAGTGAATAGAGATAAGCGCCAAAAATAAGGTGGTTATAATGTACTTTGGCAGAATCAATGGCAGACACAGAAAATTCTTCGCCGCTTGAACAATGTAAGTTTTCATCTGCTTCTTCAATGGTTCTTCCTGTATTTGGGCTTACAATTGCTTTCACATAATCCCACTGGCCCGTTATACCTCTCTCAGAATCCAGTTTTTCACAAAATTCCTGCAAATCGCTTTTCTTAATATGTAGTGGATTATGTACCGCCTGCTCAGCTACATAGCAAAAGAAATTGGTATCCTTATTGTTACCGATAAACTTAAGTGCCGCCTCTGTAATCAAGTCAGTAGTATAACCAACAGCATCGCTGCCTACATAATTCTCGTCCTCCCACCATGTAGCCTGTTTCTGCTGGTTGGGGTATCTTACAAACATGTCGTTTCCGCCACCAAAGTAGCCGGTCCATTTATCGAAGCCATATGCGTTTACTCCAATTCCGAAGACTGTACCCGGGGTATATTCAAAAATGTTGTTATCCTCAATGATATCGTCCGTATTGGCTACCTCAACAGCCCCCGGGGGTTTAATTGGGTTGCTGTTGTGCCATTTTCCAAAACAACCTGTTATATAATCGTTATTTTGTAATTCTTTACCAATCGTCATAGTGTTCTCATAGGGAAGCTCACCACCGGTTGTTGGACCGGCCATTACCCTGGCATAATGATTTGCGGTTAATATTCCTGCTCGTGATGGACTGCAGACACAATGCGTGTTGTAATTTCCCAGATAAACTCCCTCCTTGCAAATACTATCAATATTCGGGGTAAACCTGAAAAAGGTAGTATCAGAATTGTTTATGCTTAAATCACCCCATCCAAGGTCATCAGCCAGAATAAAAACTACGTTAGGCTTTTCCTGGGCTGTTAAAATCGTCGCCCAAAGAATCAGTAAGCAAAGGGATAAAAACTTTTTAGTCATTACCTGGTTGGTTGATTGGTTGTGTTCATTCTTACCTGCAGTTTACCTGGATGATTCCAGGTTTCGGATCCTTTCTAATTCCTCGGTAAGTTTTTTTACGATTTTCGAATTTTTGTCATAAAGATTATTGCTTTCGGCCGGATCTTCTGCAAGGTTGTATAATTGCAGCTGAAGTGGAAATTTAATTTTCTTTTTCCTGGTCTCAGACAATCCTTCCGGAAGGGTATTATCAATTAACTTCCATTCTCCCATGCGTATAGCCTGTAGTCCGTGCATATCAGCAGTTATCACTGAAATCCTTGCAGAATTGTTTTCCTGTCCCATCAGGGTGGAGAAAAAACTTTTGCTGTCGGGAGCCACGTCCTTATCTTCCGGCAGGCCACTGCCGGTAATATCTGCAACTGTGGCAAATACATCCATAACAGCGATTATATCTTCTGAAACAGTACCTTCATTTACCTTTCCGGGCCAGGAAACGATAAAAGGGACGCGGGTGCCGCCTTCCCAGATGGTATGTTTATCTCCCCTCAGATCCCCGTTGATTTTCAGTCCATAGTTAACCGCCTGAATTTCAGGAGATGTCGGTTTATTCCCGGGAATTTCACCCCCATTGTCACTGGTGAATATCAGGATTGTATTTTCCAGCAGGCCTTTGTATTCCAGTGTCTGGAGGATTCGTCCCACACTCCAGTCAAGATCCTGGATAAAATCACCGTAGGGGCCGCAATCGCTCATACCCCGCATATAATTCGAAGGGGTAATGGGATGATGGACGGCTACCGGAGCAAAGTACAGGAAGAAAGGATCCTCACTGCTCTGTAATGATAACCAATCGACAGTTTTGTCAGTCAGGTCCTCCATGGTCTCTATGTTAACCCGCTGTGGTGCATCAAAACCCTCATATACAGCACCGTAATAGGTTCTGGAATAGGGTTGAATTTTAGTGCTTCGTAGGCCATAGATATGATCATTCTCGATAAACACACCTGTTTTGTCACCATGATTCTGAGGTACCCCGAAATGATAGTCAAAACCTAACTCAAGTGGACCGGGTTTCAGGGTTCCTGTATATTCTTCAAATGATTTGGTCTTGCCATAACCAAGATGCCACTTCCCAATAGCTGCGGTATTGTACCCGAGTTCTTTCAGCCAGTCAGCAATGGTTTCCCTCTCCGGATCAGGTAATAGGGGACCATAACCCCATACACCGTATTTCAACCTCGACCGCCATGGGTAACGTCCGGTTATAAAACTGTATCGGGTTGGCGTACAAACAGATGCAGCAACATAGGCATTGGTAAACTTCATACCCTTTTCCGCTATCCTGTCGATGTAGGGAGTACGAACCAGGTCTTTTTCAGCTCCGTAACAATTCAGGCTACTATACCCAAAATCATCGGCCAGAATGAAAACAATATTGGGCCTCTCGGAGGCAAGTGAGGATTGAATACACAAAAGAAAAAAGAGAATTGCATAAGTAAGGTGTTTCTTCATGGTTTTTGTTTTTAGCTGATGTTCGTTTTCCACTTGAAAATTTCGCATTTATGAATCTACTGAAAATTATGTTATTCTGTTATTTATTACTCAATGTTTACATATTCCCTGGGCCTGATATTCTGATTAAACGTATCCATGTAGAACTCCATCATTTCCTCCAGGCTGCTTGCTTTTTCAGGGTAATCGGCAGACAGGTCCCTGGTCTCACCCAGATCATCCCTCAAATTGAACAAGGAACCCGCTTTAGCGGCAACACGATCTGTATCCCCTTCTTCGGTACCACCTCCAGGTTTTTGGTCTTTGACAAATAACTTCCAGTCTCCATGTCGTATAGTTGATCCGGGAACGATGAAAGTCTCGTGGATAGGCTCTTCCAGGCTCTGACCCAGCATATAGGGAAGGATATTCCTGCCGTCCATCACCCTGTCTGTGGGGGCATTAATACCGGCAAGCTCACAAAAAGTAGGGAGCAGGTCAATAATACCCGTAATTTCATTGTTTTTTGAACCTGCCGGAATCCTGCCCGGCCAGCGCATGACACAGGGAACCCGAATCCCTCCTTCAAAATTGGTCCACTTTCCGTCCCGTAAAATTCCCGCGCTCCCGTGTCCGTCGCGGTTGAGCTGTGGACCATTATCGGATGCATAGATAACCAGGGTTTTGTCTGCAAGGCCGAGTGCTTCCAGTTCCTTGAGCAATTCACCGACTACCCAGTCCAGCTGCTGTACGCAGTCACCGTAAACACCCTGACTCGAGCTCCCCTCGAAAGCTTTGAGCGGAATCCATTTGGTATGGGGAATATTCGAGGCGTAGTAGAGAAAAAAGGGCTGGTCCTTGTATTTGCGTATAAACCTGATGCTGGCGGGCTGAAATCTTTTAGTGCTGAAGCGGTCATTTTTGGAGTCTATATCCGCCACCTTTTCAAAATTTTCAAATATTACCCTTCCATTATCTCCCTCATCCATTAAGCCATAGAAGTAGTCAAATCCATGATTCAGGGGATTAAACTGGGGCCACTCCCCCATATGCCATTTTCCGACAATGCCCGTAGCATATCCTGCTTCCTTCAACAATTCTGCAACCGTAATTTCATCCGAATTCAATCCACTCATGTCCCTGCGATAGATTACCTTGCCCATATCCACCCTCTGTGCGTGGCAGCCCGTCATAAATGCGGCACGCGTTGGAGAGCAGCGGTTATGGACGTAGAAGCTTTCAAATTTCATTCCCTGTTCTGCCAGTGCATCTATGTTTGGAGTATTAATAATTTCAGATCCATAGCAACCCAGGTCTCCATACCCCTGATCATCGGCAAGGATAAATATGATGTTGGGTTTATCCTGTGCATTCATGATGAGTGCACAGAAAAACAGGATACTGAGGAATAATAATCGTTTGGTCATTGCTCATTCTATTGTGAGAATTTAATATCTCTTATATAAATATGGATCCTGCCTGTCGAGTTGATCTCAACTCCTGTGAAGCGATACAGATCGATTCCGTCCAGGCCGTTATCAAACGTCTTTGATGAAGGATAGATGGCAGTTCCTCTTGAAGGCAGGGCATCGTATCCGTTCCCGCTGAGATCGGTCCAGGATGTCATAAAATTATTGGCATCCATATTTACCAGCGTATCAACGGATGCGCCCAGGTACAGCAATATTTCTCAATCGACGATGGACTCTTCATAAATGTTATACACTTTTTTGTCGGTGGGATCTCTCCGGTAGGAGGTTGGCAGACCGGATACCCATTGATCCATTTGTACTCTCATTGCCTTGACTATATCAGGATTGTCCTGGGCTACAT
>JAUUZM010000286.1 GCA_030589965.1 Bacteroides sp. | reverse complement strand
CTGATTCATGGGCATAGCCCTGATGTGTGTTCTTTTTAACTACATCACCGGTTAGCGTATCATAAGCTATCACATGGAAAGAGCTATTGTCTTCACGGAAATGGTTTTTGAGTGTGGTTTCAGCATGGGCTAGAGCAATATTGTAATAGGAAGAATCTCCTGTTTCCCTGGTTGCCCAGAAAAGAAGTTCAAGGTTCATCATATTGTCGATAATCACCGGGTAGTCCCATTTATCCGTATTGTGATCCCATGAACGAATGCATCCCACAGTAGGATTAAACCTTGTAATAAGAGTACTGGCACTTTGAATAAGGATGTCACTGTAATTTTTTACCCCGGTCAATCGGTAAGCATTTCCAAAACTGCAAAACATTTTGAATCCCATATCATGGGTGCCCCCGTTAAATTTCTCTTTTTCCACATTCATGGTAAAATGAACCGCTGCATCCTTCCATTTCTCATCCCCGCTGTGTTCAAACATATACCATAGGGATCCGGGAAAAAATCCCGAGATCCAGCTCCTTGAAGGTACCAAGTCAAGTTCGTCATTCCTGGTTGACCCCGGGTTAAGGTTAGTATCTCCAATAACATCAAGTACACCCTCGAATTGGAGCGAGGCAGTTTGGATATTTCTGTCAACCAAACTTGATTTTTCGTTCGTAACCGTGCAGGCCGAAAGCAGGACAATTCCTGCTATTGCAATGAAAAGTTTCGTATTCATTTCTTTAATAATATTATTGTTAATGGCTTAATTCTATATTTTTTGGAGTTTCATTATCACTGGACTTCCATGTTCGCTTATTAATATCAGGAAATAAAATCCCGCTTTTAAACTGCTGAGATCTGCCTCAATAATTTGCTCACCTGCACTAAGTCTGCCGGAATGAATGGGTTTTACATGTTTTCCTGTAAGGTCATACAAAAACAAATCAATCCTTCCGGAATAATCCAGATTCATCTTAATGGATACCCACGCGTTAACCGGGTTAGGCGAAATTTGAAGATTAATTACCATCTCCACCCGTTCTGTGATACTGTTGGGAATGGTGTCCTTCATGAAGTTTGCGATCCCGGTCAGATCTGACGTTATCTGCACAGACTTTGGATTTTCGTTTCCACCCAATTGAGCACTCCAATGACTGAATAAATAACCAGTTCCAGGAATAGCTGTAAGTACAACATTGCTTCCCTTTTCATATATTCCGCCAAGGGGGTCGGCGAGAATGCTTCCCGATCCGGAAACCGTTAAATCGAGATAATAAATGTCAATATCCCCCAGGTAATCAGGTCCAGTATTATGTGCCCCAACATGAGGCATGATGAGGCTGTCCGCCGGGTTCTCACTGCATCCGACATCCTTCAGGGCAATCTCTCCAGGCCTGATCTGTTGCATGAGGTCTAACAAAATATCATGATCTATTCCCATATCAGGGTAATCCGGCAGGGGAGGGTATCCTGCCTTTGATGAATCAATAGCCGGACTTCCTTCTGCCAGTCCATAATACCCTTCAGAATTCATAACCAGCATGGGATCGGTATCCTTGATTCCTGCAGGCCTGCTTATTCCAAGGCTACCTTTTGATATATTGCCCATCCATGTTTCAGTACCGCTTGCATTTGTAAACAGGTCCCCTGTCGGATCTGCAAAAATATTATTTGCAAAAACCACATTTTTAGGGGGATAGGATCCGGAAGCTCCGAGGTCAACTTTGGCACTGTTTACAAAGGTATTATAGGCTATAGTAACATAGTCCAGGGGATCCACAGAATAATTCTGAAGATTAATGGAACGGGAAGTAATTCCGCTGAAATAATTATTAAAAATCACATGATTCTGGCCCTCTTTAACCCTGATGCCACCCTTACCATTGATGAAGAAATTTCCGTATACAACCCCCTCATCTCCATGTCTCAATACCAGTTCAGCTTTAGGATTATCATAAAAAGTATTGTACCGGAAAACATTCTGTCTTGCTTTGTTAGAAATGATTTCTCCGTCACCGTTGCATTGTTCGAAATAGCAATACTCAACCACTGTTCTGCTTATGTATTCACCCTGTGAGCTTAATCCGATACGAATGGGTTCAATCCCCATATCTCCTCCTGTACCGTCAAAATTTTTGAAGGAACAATACTTGATGGTATGATAACCCGGTGAAGTTGAAGAAACCAGAACGGACAGTACATTCTTATCACCCTGATAAGCTTTGTACTCCAGATTGCAATACGACAAAACATTATGACTACAGCCCGCTTTGATCACGAGGTATTTCTGACAATAATAGTCCTTAATGTTAATTTGGGTCAGATGATTCCGGCTGCCACTTATCTCGATAACCTCATTACCGGTCCCAATGTCCCCATTCAGATATTGAAATCCTGAGAAGACATTGTCGTCCCCGCTAATCAAAGCCCTGGAATTTCCTGTAAAAATTGTTCTTCCGGAAGTTCTGGCCACAATGAACAGCTTACTTTTACTAATGCTCATTTTAATATCTGAATAGACACCATCAGCCCAGATTATACTATCACCCGAAGCAGCTGAACTATATGCAGAGCTGTAGCTGCTACCGGAGTTGACCTCCCAGGTTTTGGCGGACAAATCCAGTAAGGGTCCAAAAACCATTATCAGGGCAATTGTCACTAAAAATGTTCTATTCATTATTTATTGAGATAGATTGTGGAAAGCTAATTGGTTTTTTTATTCAGTCAGACTCTTTCCATGCTCCTTCTCATATTCCTCTTCCAGTCTTTGATTCAGCATAGGAATAATATCCTTATAATGATCCATTGCTGCCAGATTTATCATTTCAGGGAGGGGAATTGAATGATCGTAAAATTCCATATCCAGGGTTTCCCGGGTCTCAATGTTAATCCACTTGGTAAGTCGGTAATCAGAGGTTCGCATACTGTATCCCATAACTTTCACACTTTGGCCATCGATGGAAGTAGTTCTCGGATACTGGCTGAACGCCACATCATCCCAATCCACCGTATCCTGAAGCACTGCTTGAAAGCTTGAGCCCTGAATATGAGCAGGTATTTCCAGTCCGGCCAGCTCGCAAAGGGTGGGATACACATCCACAGTTTCCACAATGGCATCAGACTGCCTGCCCTCATTATTTTTATTACGAGGGTCACGAACAATCAGAGGGATTCTTGTATCTACCTCATAATTGGTATGCTTGCACCATTCCCCGTAGTCACCAAGCTTCCAGCCATGGTCACCCCAGAGCACTACAATTGTATTCTCATAAAGCCCGAGTTCTTTCAGCCTGCCTATCATTCTTCCCACCTGGGCATCAATAAAACTGACGCAGGCATAATAACCATGTATCATATTAATTGCATCGGGATCCATAAGCAGACCTTCTGCAGGTATTCCATGATACTTCCTGAGTTCCCCCCAGTTTGAGAATGAATAGGAGGGATATTCATCGGGCTTATCCTTGAAAGGGATCGTGATCTGAGAAGGATCATATAGGTCCCAATACTTCGAGGGTGCAACAAAAGGCAGGTGGGGTTTTACCAGTCCAACTGCCAGAAAGAAGGAAGTATCCTTCAATGCCCCCATTCTGTCCATGGCATGGCTGGCCACCAAGGCATCGTTATGAAAATGTTCGGGCATTCTGGATTTCAACCAGGGTATTTTCTTTCCATCAATGAGGGGTATGCAGGTATGAAGTTTTGTAGTATCACCCGAAATCACAGGTTCACGCTTTTTAATAATTGAGTTGGGTGTCCAGTGTGGATTACTCCAGGAAAAAACGTCATTCTGGTTTCCGTGGCCGGTATGATAAACTTTTCCCATCCCTTCGGAGATGTAGCCATTTTGCATAAAGTACTGGGAAAGAGTTACTACATCGGGAGCCTTCGTCCTGAAATGAGTGGACAGATCCGTTATGCCCAGTTCATCAGGCCTCAAACCGGTCATAAGAGTATTCCTCGAAGGTGCACAGACTGCCTGCTGGGTATAGGCCCTGGTGAAGAGCACCGATTCATTGGCAAGAGCATCGATGTTAGGGGATATAATATGTCCGGCACCGTAACAGTTAAGCTCCGGGCGGAGGTCATCCACAAGAATGAGTAAAATATTTGGTTTTCTCAAGGGGACTTCCTCCTTGCTGACCTCTGGCATACATGCTGACATTATGAGGACCAGTATTCCGAATAAGGAAAGACTTATTTTCATAGATTTAGATTTACCCGGACAAAATAACCAAAAATTTCCTGGTATTAGGTTTCATTATTGCTCTAATTAGTTTGAAATTTGACTCAATTTATTTCTCGTCAATTTCGATAAATAAAGATTTTACAGGGTTATTAAACTCCTCCCTTGTTTTCTTTATATAAGCAGAGTAATCCTTATAATTATTCAGAACTGCTCCCTCGCTCCAGGCCGAGGATATCAAATATTCAAATCCGTTGTTTTCGGGTGCGGTGATCTTCAGTGCATGGTTTCCATCCCTTGCTT
>JAUUZM010000108.1 GCA_030589965.1 Bacteroides sp. | reverse complement strand
CCGGGCAAAGGAAAAGATGATCCTCCCGATAATATAAATTATGATAGTTATGAGGATGAATTTGAGGATTAAACTATAAGACTCTAAAAAACATTTTCATATAAATTCCGTTCTATAGCCATGAGACTGCATACCAGCAAGCTTGTTAAAAGATACCGCAGCCGAACCGTTGTAAAAAGAGTTTCCATCGAGGTGGAACAGGGAGAGATTGTAGGTTTACTTGGACCGAATGGAGCTGGAAAAACCACCACTTTTTATATGATTGTTGGATTGATCTCTCCGAATGAAGGAAAGATTTTTCTTGATGACAAAGAAATCACCAAAGAGCCAGTGTATAAAAGGGCGAGGATGGGTATCGGATACCTGGCTCAGGAAGCCTCGGTTTTCAGAAAGCTTACTGTAGAGGATAATCTTTATGCTGTTCTGGAGATGTCAGATCTGGAACATGAAGCCCAAATGGAGAGAGCAGAAGAGCTTCTAAGGGAATTCAGGTTGGGAAAGATCAGGAAAAGTTTTGGAACCACACTATCGGGTGGCGAGCGGCGGCGAACCGAGATAGCAAGGGCCCTGGCTCTCAGTCCGAAGTTCATCCTCCTCGATGAACCTTTTGCAGGGGTAGATCCAATTGCAGTGGAAGACATTCAGGAGATTGTTTCAAATCTTAAAAATAAAAATATTGGAATATTGATTACCGATCATAATGTACACGAGACACTTTCCATTACAGAACGGGCATACCTGCTGTTTGAGGGCAATATTCTGAAGGCCGGATCAGCCTCTGATTTGGCAGAAGATGAACAGGTCAGAAGGGTATACCTTGGTAAGAATTTTGAACTACGTTGACTTTTTAAAGAAAAAAGGATAAATTTGCGCACGATTTTGCGGATGTGGCGGAATTGGTAGACGCGCTAGACTTAGGATCTAGTGCCGCGAGGCGTGGGGGTTCGAGTCCCTTCATCCGCACTAATTTACAGAAACAGCCGCCAGCAGAGGGATACTGTATCGTTCTGTTGGCGGTTTTTAACAATTGGAAGAATGAATATTACAAAAGAAAATGTAGACGCATTAAATGCGACCCTTAAGATAAGTATCGATGAATCCGATTATAGTGAGAGGGTGGATGAGGTACTGAAGGATTATCGGAAGAAAGTTTCCCTGAATGGATTCAGGCCTGGTAAGGTGCCAGCCGGACTGGTCAAGAAGATGTACCGTACACCGGTCATGGTGGAAGAAATTAATAAACTGGTAAGTGAATCCATAGGTAATTACCTGAAGGATGAAGATGTCAGGATACTCGGAGAACCTCTGCCAAGTGAAAAACAGCAAAAAGAAATAGACTGGGAGAAGCAAAGCGAGTTTGAATTTGATTTTGATCTTGGACTTGCCCCACAGCTGGAAATCACACTTAGCCATAAGGATAAGGTACCCATGTACGAGATAAGCATCGATAAGAAAATGATCAATGAAACCAAGGATTCCTATGCTGGCAGAATGGGTCAAATGCTTCCGGTTGAACAAATCGAAGGGACTGAAACCCTGAAGGGAGATTTTTTGCAAATTGATAAAGAAGGAAATTTAATTGAAGGGGGTATCGAATCCATTGATTCAAGCCTGTCATTGGAAGTGATTAAAGATAAAAAAATCAAAACTTCATTTGCCGCAAGACAGGTGGGTGACCATGTTGATTTTGATATCCGCAAGGCTTTTCCGAATGATACAGAAATATCTTCTTTACTCAAGATTGATAAATCCGCCGTAGTAGAAATTGCCCCTAATTTCCGTTATTCCATCAAGGAGATCGCAAAATTCGAGAAAGCAGAGATCAACCAGGAATTGTTCGACAAAATATATGGTAAGGACGAAGTGAAATCAATGGAGGAGTTTGATGGAAAGATTTCTGAGGAACTCAAAACCGGACTCGCCCGCGATGCCGAATACAGATTTACTATTGATGCAAAGAAAGTGATGCTCAAAAAATTTAAGTTTGATCTTCCTGTAGAATTCCTGAAGAGATGGCTTCTACTGGCAAATGAGGAAAAATTTACCGCTGAGCAGATCTCAGAAGATTTTCCGAAGTTTGAAGACGACCTGAAATGGCAGCTTATCCGTGATCAGATTGTGAAGATGCAGGAAATTAAGGTGGAAGCAGAAGAAGTGATGCAATCTGCCAAGGAAATGGCTTTAATGCAATTTCAGCAGTACGGAATGAGTAATGTTCCTGAAGAGAACCTTGAAAGCTATGCCAAGGAGATGCTGAAGAACGAAGAAGAGCAAAAAAAGAACGTCGAAAGGATACTTGAGACGAAGGTTGTAGCTTACATCAGGGAGAACGTCAAGCTTGATAATAAGCAAATTACAATCGAAAAATTCAATAAATTGTTTGAGAATAATTAACTTTCGAAAAAAATCACTGGTATGGACCCAAACGACTTCAATAAATTTGCAACCAAACACATGGGCATCAGCAGTATGTCTATGCACAGATATAACTCCATCTGGAGTAATTATATTTCTCCTACTATTATAGAAGAAAGGCAACTGAACATAGCCTCCATGGATGTGTTCTCAAGGCTTATGATGGACCGGATTATTTTCCTGGGTTTACCCATCGATGATTATGTGGCGAACATCATCCAGGCCCAGCTCCTGTACCTGGATTCATCCGAGCCCAATAAGGATATCCAGATTTATTTCAATACTCCGGGCGGATCCGTATATGCAGGATTGGGGATTTATGATACCATGCAGTATATTAGTTCAGATGTTGCAAGTATCTGTACAGGTATGGCAGCTTCTATGGGAGCCGTTCTATTGACTGCCGGCACGAAAGGAAAAAGATCCGCACTCAAGCATTCCCGGATCATGATTCACCAGCCAATGGGTGGAACTCAGGGACAGGCTTCAGATATAGAAATCGCAACCAGGGAGATATTGAAGGCAAAAAGTGAATTGTACCAGATCATTGCGGACCATTCCGGTAACACTATAGAAAAAGTGGAAAAAGATTCAGACAGGGATCATTGGATGACTTCAAAAGAAGCACTTGAGTATGGGATGATTGACGAAGTGCTTGAAAAAATTAAAAAGTAAACCTAAAACTCCTGGCAATGGACAGATGTTCTTTTTGTGGAAGGGAAAAGCGTGATACCAACCTGCTGATAGCGGGGATTTCAGGCCATATTTGCGACTCCTGTATTGAGCAGGCACACAGCATATTACAGGAGGAGCTCAAGAAAAATTCAGAGTTTGATGTTAACGAGATCAAGCTTTCCAAACCTGAGGAGATAAAATCTTTTCTTGGACAGTATGTAATAGGCCAGGATTATGCCAAAAAGTTCTTAGCCGTTGCTGTGTATAATCACTATAAGCGTTTGATGCACGTGAAAATCCAGGACAAGAATGAGGTGGAGATTGAGAAGTCGAACATCATTCTGGTTGGGGAAACAGGAACCGGTAAAACCCTTCTGGCCAGAACCATCGCCAAGATGCTTCATGTGCCTTTCACGATTGTTGATGCTACAGTACTTACCGAAGCCGGCTATGTTGGCGAGGATATCGAAAGCATACTAACCCGCCTGCTTCAGGTGGCAGATTATAATGTGGAAGCTGCCGAAAAAGGGATTGTATTTATCGATGAAATAGATAAGATCGCCAGAAAATCTGATAATCCATCCATTACCAGGGATGTGTCGGGTGAAGGAGTTCAGCAGGGATTACTCAAACTTTTGGAAGGATCAGTGATAAATGTACCACCACAGGGTGGTAGAAAGCATCCGGACCAGAAAATGATACCGGTTAATACCAAGAATATTCTTTTTGTTTGCGGCGGAGCATTTGACGGCATTGAAAAGAAGATTGGACAGAGGCTGAATACCAAGACGGTTGGATATACAGCTGTAAAGGAATCTGATATGGTTGACAGAACCAATCTATTACAGTATGTTACTCCCCAGGACCTCAAAGCCTTTGGTTTAATACCTGAGATTGTAGGTCGCCTGCCTGTCCTGGCATACCTGGAACCTTTGGATGCAGAAACCCTGAGAAGCATACTGACCGAACCAAAAAATGCGATAATCAAGCAATACGAGATGCTGTTCGATATGGATGGGATCAAGCTTACATTTGAAGATAAGGTACTGGACTACATAGTTGAGAAGTCCGTCGAGTACAAGCTGGGTGCCAGGGGACTGAGGTCTATTTGTGAGGCCATTATGATAGATGCCATGTTTGAAATGCCTTCCGGTGATGAGAAGGAAATTCATGTTGACCTTGAATATGCCAGGGAGAAATTTGAAAAAACAGATATTAAGCGACTGAGGGCAGCTTAGGCTGGAAATACAGGAGCATTTTTTTTTGATTAATTAAATAAAATCTTTTTCTTTGCTTCAGCAAACAGAAATTATGAAATTAAATATCCATAGAAATTGGTGGTGGCACATCTCTCCCGGAGTATCCAGTGAGATGCGTTAGCCCATTCTTTGATATAGAAAATACAAAGAGGCTTGCCGATCACGGCAGGCCTTTTTTTTTACTTAAAAATGAAAAAGTATTCTACCATATGAGCAAAACTAAAATTACCATTAAAGCGGATCAGGTCCTGGCAGATATCATCACACCGGTATCCGTCTACCTGAGAATGAGGGATGTATTCCCCCAGTCGATTCTCCTGGAAAGTTCTGATTATCATACTTCAGAGGATTCATATTCCTTTATTTGCCTTCAGCCCTTTGCCTCCTTTTTAGTGGATGGAGACAGGATCATCCGGGTCGATGCAGAAGGGAGCAAGCAGGAACAGGCTATTGATTCATCTGTCTCTGTAACTGATGAGATGAATAATTTTTTCCAGTCATTTGAGATCAGCAATCCGGATCCAAGGATACGTACAAACGGGTTTTTCGGCTATTCATCCTATGATTCGGTAATACATTTCGAGGATATCAGTGTCGCTGAAGACAGAAAGGAAAAATATGGGATACCTGAGATGGTTTATTCTGTTTACCGGATTATAATCGCGATAAACCATTTCAAGAATACCCTGTGCATCCTTGAAAACCAGACCGATGGCTATGAAAGCCAGATGGATTATATCAAATCACTGCTTTCCAACCGGAACTTCGCAAGCTATCCTTTTAAACCCAGCCAGGTAGAGGAATCCAATATGAGCGACCAGGAATATATGGATATGGTAAGCAAAGGGAAGGAACATTGCTATCGGGGGGATGTTTTCCAGATTGTATTGTCCCGTCAGTTCAGCCAGGGATTTACAGGAGATGAGTTTAATGTATATCGCTGCCTGCGTTCTATTAATCCTTCCCCCTACCTGTTTTATTTTGACTTCGGTAATTACCGGATATTTGGTTCCTCACCGGAAGCCCAGTTGCAGATACAGGACAGGGTGGCTTATATTCATCCCATTGCCGGGACCTTTCCGAGGAGTGGCGATGATGAAAAGGATAAGGATATGGCTATCCGTCTGACGCGGGATCATAAAGAAAACGCTGAACATATTATGCTCGTTGACCTTGCGAGGAACGATTTAAGCCGGAATGCGGATCATGTTACCGTTGAAAATTATCGGGAGATTCAGTTCTATTCCCACGTGATCCATATGGTATCAA
Organism: Bacteroides sp.; assembly: GCA_030589965.1. Lineage (GTDB taxonomy): Bacteria > Bacteroidota > Bacteroidia > Bacteroidales > SM23-62 > SM23-62. Next base: position 3,261 of record JAUUZM010000108.1, on the reverse strand, counting down.
AAGTTTCCGGATTGCTTCCGGAAGATTATAACGCTGTCCGGGTCATGGGGGATACCTTCCCGACAGGGACACTTTCAGGCGCCCCAAAATATAAAGCCATGGAACTGATCGATAAATATGAAAACCAGAACCGTGGATTTTATGGAGGGGGAATTGGTTACATGGGTTTTGACGGGGAATTTAATCATGCCATTATGATCAGGTCATTTCTAAGTAAAAATAATACTCTCTTTTATCAGGCAGGGGCCGGAATCGTGGCTGAATCGGTTGAGGAGAATGAAAAAAATGAAGTTAATAATAAACTGATGGCCTTGAAAAAAGCTATCGATATGGCTAAAGATATTTAAGATGGAAAAAGTTGTTGTAATCGATAATTACGATTCATTTACCTATAACCTTGTGCATGCCCTGAACCAGATCACGGGTTCAAAGGTGGATGTGTTCAGGAATGATAAAATTGAGATTGAGGATCTTGAAAAGTATACCCATGTGGTATTATCACCCGGACCGGGAATACCGGATGAGGCAGGTAAACTTAAGGAGATTATCAAAAGCCTCGCAGCCCGAAAAAAGATACTTGGAGTATGCCTGGGGCACCAGGCCATTGCCGAGGTTTTCGGGGCTGAGCTGATAAACATAAAGAAAGTATACCATGGGGTTGCAACCCGAATTAAAATCCTGGATAAGGAAGATTATCTCTTCAGGAATATACCCGATGATTTTGAGGGAGGACGTTATCATTCCTGGATCGTTTCTGATGAAAATCTTCCGTCTGAGCTGAAAGTTACAGCGAGGGCTGAGGATGGGGAAATCATGGGCATGAGCCATACTGAGCATGATATTAAGGGAGTACAGTTTCATCCGGAATCAATATTAACAAAGTGCGGAATGGACCTTCTTACGAACTGGGTCCTTGGAGAAGAGGCAGAAATTTAATAAACCGAAAAATGAAGGAAATTCTGAATTACCTGTATGAGCATAAAACCCTTGACAGGGATGCTGCCAAAAAGGTACTAACCAACATTGCTCAGGGAACCTACAACCACTCCCAGATTGCATCTTTTATCAGTGTTTACCTGATGAGAAGCATAACGGTGGAGGAATTATCCGGGTTTCGGGAAGCCCTGCTTGAACTCTGTATACCAGTTGATCTCTCAGAGTTTGAGACCATTGATCTCTGTGGGACGGGAGGGGATGGGAAGGATACGTTTAATATATCCACCCTCACATCTTTTGTGGTTGCCGGGGCAGGAGCCAAGGTGGCAAAGCATGGGAATTACGGAGTCTCTTCTGCATGCGGATCTTCCAACCTGATGGAATATGCCGGTTACAAGTTTTCCAATGATCCTTCCATACTACATGAGGAAATTGACAAGGCCGGAATTTGTTTTCTTCATGCACCTCTTTTTAATCCTGCCATGAAAAATGTTGCTCCCGTGAGAAGGGATCTGGGAGTTAAAACATTCTTTAATATGCTTGGGCCCATGGTCAACCCCAGCTTTCCTTCAAAACAGATGGTAGGTGTGTATAACCTTGAATTGGCAAGATTATATGGCTACCTCTACCAGCAAACGGATAAGCAATATGTAATTCTTCATAGTCTGGACGGGTATGATGAGGTTTCTCTCACGGGCCCATGTAAGGTTATCACCCGTGAACTGGACAGGGTTTATCAGCCTTCTGATATGGGACTTCCGGTGTATATGGCGGAAGAACTCAGCGGGGGTGGGACCGTAGACGAGGCAATGAAGATTTTTATCAATGTCCTGGAAAATATTGCTACACCGGCACGGACAGATGTGGTGGTGGCTAACGCCGGACTGGCACTCCGGATCTATTATCCGGACATGAGCCTGGATGATTGTATAGCCAGGGCAAGAGAATCCATTGAAAGCGGCACCGCCTTTCATGCATTTAAGACCCTGATGGAACTGAACAAATAGAATTTTTGAACGATCAATATGTAAGGATTTATGAAAAACATTCTCACACGAATTATTGAAGATAAAAAGAAGGAGGTTCAGGAACGAATTGCTGAATTTCCCATATCCCAGCTGGAGGAAAGTCGCTTTTTCAAGCGTGCTGTTGTGTCCCTCAAGGAAAGCCTTCTGAGCCCTGGTTCAAGCGGTATTATTGCAGAATTTAAAAGGATGTCACCATCTGTGGGACATATCAATCGTTATGCTGATCCTGCAGAAATTACCAGGGGCTATGTTCATGCAGGAGCATCAGCCCTTTCGGTGCTTACGGACCGGAAATATTTTGGAGGATCCCGGGATGATATGATGAGGGCAAGAGAAGTAAATCATTGTCCCATTCTCAGAAAAGATTTTATGATTGATGAGTACCAGGTAATTGAGGCCAAAGCCCTGGGTGCAGATGTCATTCTGCTCATTGCTTCGGTACTTGATAATTCAATCCTGGTTGAGCTGGCAAAGCTGGCCCGCTCATTTGAAATGGAGGTTATCCTGGAAATCCATGATCCTACTGAACTTTCAAGTCTGAATCCCTGGATAGATGGCGTTGGAGTTAATAACCGGAATCTAAGAATGATGGAGACCGATGTGCAGACTTCTATTGATATGGTTGAAAAGATACCGGATGATTTTTTGAAAATTTCCGAAAGCGGGATTAATGATCCGGAAACAATTAATTTTCTAAAGGGACTTGGCTACAGGGGATTTTTGATCGGTGAACATTTCATGAAACAGGAAAAACCGGCCAGTGCATGCAGAAAGTTTATCGAAAAAATGCAAGTCCCAAATGCCCAATAAAACCCTTAAAATAAAGATCTGCGGGATGAGGGATCCTGGTAATATTTCAACTATTGCCGGACTCCACCCTGATTATATGGGATTTATATATTACTCCCGGTCTAAACGGTTTGTGGGTGGATTGTTACCCGGGAGTATAGCTGGCTTGCCATTGAATATCCGAAAAACCGGTGTATTCGTTAACTCAGACCGGGAAGAAGTCCTTTCGATTGCAGAAAACATGGGTTTCCATGCCATCCAGCTTCATGGGGATGAGTCCCCTGACTACTGCAGGGAGATTAAGGAAAGTGGATTGGAGGTTATCAAGGTATTCAGCATTGGAAATGAGGGTGGTTTTGACCAGATGAAAGATTTTTTTAAGCAGATGGAAGATTACCTGGAACATTGCAATTTATTTCTCTTTGATACAGCAGGACAAGGTTATGGGGGTACGGGTCAAAAATTTGAGTGGGAACGTTTGAGTGAATATACACTGGAGATGGGGTTT
>JAUUZM010000139.1 GCA_030589965.1 Bacteroides sp. | reverse complement strand
TAGAAATTAAATCCAGAGGCGGGATTATGCTCGAACTGGAAAGTAAGGTGGATGCACTTTACGGAAAATCCATCCGGGAACTTGTTCAGAAAATCTGCAAACATTTTGAAATTGCACATGCTGATATTCTGGTGCAGGACAGCGGAGCACTTGAATTGGTTTTGGCAGCCCGCATTGAGGCTGCAATAAAGCAGGCCACAGGAATTAATAAAGAATTTCTACCTCCAGGTCTGCCTGAAACCGCAGATTTGAAGGATTCCTCCAAAGCAAAGGAGCGTGATAGGTTCAGGTTTACCCGCCTCTACCTCCCGGGTAATAATCCAGGTATGATGTTGAATGCAGGGATTCATAACCCGAATGGGGTGATACTTGACCTGGAAGATTCGGTGGCTCCTACAGTAAAGGCTGAAGCAAGAATTCTGGTGAGGAATGCTCTCCATGGCTTAGATTTTTACGGGACTGAAAAAATGGTCCGGATTAACCAGTTGCCCGAAGGATTAAAAGATTTACTGGCAATCGCTTCCTGTTGGCCCGACTTGATACTGATCCCCAAAGCAGAGGATCCAAAAGAAATTCTTGAAGTTGAACAGGAAATCAAACGCTTGTCCGGCGAGACCAGGGTGCTTTTCATGCCAATCCTTGAATCCGCCCTTGGCATCGAAAACGCTTATGAGATAGCTTCAGCCAGTAAAAATGTGGTTGCGATGGCAATCGGACTGGAAGATTATACAGCAGATATGGGAGTACCGCGTACCGGCGAGGGTACAGAATCTCTGTATGCCCGTACAAGAATGGTGAATGCCTGCAAGGCGGCCGGGATTCAGGCAATTGATTCAGTTTATTCCGATGTAGGCAATGAAGCCGGATTAAAGGAAACCGTACTCAAATCAAGAGCCATGGGATTTGAAGGCATGGGCTGTATACATCCCAGGCAGATCCCGGTAATCCATGAAGCCTTTAAACCCTCCCATAAAGAAATTGAAAGGGCCTGTGCTATTGTCATGGCTTTCGAGGAAGCTGAGAAAGATGGACTGGCTGTGGTAAGCCTGGGATCAAAGATGATCGACGCGCCTGTGGTTAAAAGGGCCCAGCGTACTCTGAACCTTGCTTTGCAAATGGACCTGCTCAATGAAAACTGGAGAAAGAAAAATAATGGATAGTCCCGAGTTTAAAACAAATGCTGCCGGCAGGGAGGTCCCTCTCAGCTTCAATGGCAGATCTCATGTCCCATTTCAAGGAGTCAATAAATACTCTCCAAAAGGACATAAATATGCAGCCCCTGTGCCTAGCAGCCAGGATTTTCCCAGGGATGGAGATAAGCGGGTAAAATCTCTTAAGGAGGCTCTTAAGAAAAGTGGTTTAAAAAACGGGATGTGCATTTCAACCCACCATCATTTCCGAAATGGTGACCTGCTGGCCAACCAGGTATTCGACGCGGCAAATGAAATGGGAATCAAAGACCTGGTATGGTTCCCCTCTGCATCTTTCCCCTGTCATGAATATCTGATTAAGTATTTGGAGAATGGATGCATACATCATATTGAAGGAAGTATGAACGGTCCCCTTGGTCGCTATACCTCCGAGGGCAAAATGAAGAAGGGCCTGGGTGTATTAAGATCCCATGGTGGCAGGTACCAGGCCTTACAGGATGGTGAAGTTCATATTGATATTGCTGTGATCGGAGCAGGATGTGCTGATCCCTTCGGCAATGCAAATGGTCTCACCGGTCCATCAGCAAGTGGATTGCTGGGATTTGCCCTGGCTGATTCTGAGTATGCCGATAAGGTAATTGTTGCTACCGATAATATGGTTGAATTCCCCTGCATTCCCTGGCAGATCCATGGTAATAATGTGGATTTCACCCTTTTGATGGAGAAAATTGGGGATCCTGAAAAGATCATCTCCGGTACCACCCGAATAAGCAAAAGTCCGGATCGGCTTTATCTTGCCGAGCTTACAGCAAAGTTTTGCGAGGCAGCCGGTATTATCAGAGAAGGGTTTTCCTTCCAGAGTGGGGCAGGAGGGACTTCCCTGGCAGTGGGTGAGTATTTCCGTAAAATCATGAGGGAAAAGAACATTAAGGCAAGGTTTGCCCGGGGGGGAAGTAATACCTACCTGGTATCCATGCTGGAAGAGGGTTTGGTTGAATATATACTGGATGGACAAACATTTGATCTTGAGGGCGTGAGGTCAATGATTGAAAATCCTGCCCATGTGTGGACCAGTCCATTTACTTCATACAACCACCATAGTAAGGGCAATTTTGCAGGCATGGTAGATGTGGTTGTTCTGGGAGCCACCGAGATCGATGTTGAATTCAATGCCAACGTGGTAACCCATTCAGACGGATATTTGCTGCATGGAGTCGGAGGCTGGCAGAATTGCCTGTTCTCGAAGACCGTTATATTACCGGTTCCGCTTTTTCGTGACAGGATTCCTGTGATACGGAACAGGGTTACCACCCTCTGCGGGCCGGGAGAACTCATTGATGTAATTGTTACAGAAAGAGGCATCGCCATTAATCCCCTGCGAAAAGATCTTATTGAGAAAGTGAAGGGCTCCGGATTACCGGTTCGCCCAATCCAGGAATTGAAAGATGAAGCGGAAAGAATTTGTGGGAAGCCTGAACAACCCGAATTTACCAGGAATCCTGTGGCTGTTGTAAAATGGGTGGACGGAACCGTGCTGGATACTATTTGGCAGGTTGGTAATTATTCAGACTGATCATCATCGATGCTGTAGATCTTAATTCCATCGTCAATAGTAGTATCGTCGTGGAAATATATCTTCAGTCGTACGGTGTCTCTCAGGTAATTGATCCTTCCTATTTCAATTCTTGTTATCTCCAGTTTGGTCCTTTCCTTCAGGTCTGCAATTAATTCCGGGCGCCTTTCCGGTTGAACCAGCTCAATTTTTTCATATTCAATGATCTTTTTAGCTTCATTTCCCATGAGCCATACTCTTTCATGCAAATAGACCACGAAAATTACAGCAACGTTTGTAAACACGAGTTCCAGGTAACTTATATTGACGTTCGAGAGTCCGTTTATTACAGAAACACCAATGACAATAAAAAGATAAGTCATCTCCTTGATGGGGATGGGATTGGTTCGGTACCTGATGATTCCGAATATGGCAAATAAACCCAGGGCAAATCCAAGCTCCAATCCAATATTATCAAGCAGGAAGCAGATCAGAAATACTACCACACTGATCATGGTAAAAGCAAACAGGTAGTTTTTTCGTCGGGCGACAGAAAAGTAAAGACCGCGCCCGATGATACCGATGACAAGCATGTTGAAACTGAACCGGATGATCAGGGCTATAAAGGAAGATGCATTAAAGAAACCGGTTTCCAGTAATTCATGCGGGCTGGCCTGCAGAAACGTTAGATCTGTAAACATTTTCTATCTTGGTTAGTTTTCTCAGTAATCTTCTGAAACAATTGTTTTTTATTCCATCCTTAAGCAGAACATTACCGAGACAGTATTTACTGCTCGATCCGGGATAAATTCGATGGCTCTTGAGAATCTTCATGAATTCGGTAGCTCCGCCGGTGCCTTCTCTTTTTACCTCGCAAATGCAAAGGAAGGGCAGGCTTTTATCTTTATCATTATATCTGAATGAAATATCAATATCAATTGTAATACGCTCTGGTGCACCAGAGCCGACAAGCGTGATCCTCCGAAAGACGGTCCACATAGACGGCTGAAGCAGGGCAGGGTCAAGAGGGGAACGTTCTGAAATATAGTCTGCAGATTTTGTGGATAATTCATGTTCAATTGAGTCTACCTTGATTCTGGATTTTTTTGTTCTGTCACTGGAAACTTTCCTTTTGACTTCAAGGTATATACCACCGGTATCCTCATATTCACGAAATCTGACTTTATACCTGGGCCTGATCCCATTATGATGATCCAGGTAGGTCTTGAGTCCGGGGGTATCATAATAGAGAGAATTATACCTGAATATTCTACGCTCATCAATGCTCAAGACCTTGTATTGTTCAGAAGCTTTTTCAAGAACCTCTGCCAGCCTACCCACGTGAAAGACATATTTCGTATCTAATCGATTCATCAATTGAACCGTATCCATTTCTTTGAGCGAAATAGTTGAAAACTTCCCTATCGTATCCTCTAATTTCTGAAAATCATTTCCCATAATTGTAAAGATAATTTTTTTTAGATCATGAAGAAGTACCGCTGTATAATTTGTGGATATGTATACGATCCTGTTGAAGGCGATCCGGATGGTGGTATAGCCCCCGGAACAGCATTTGAGGATATTCCGGAAGATTGGGAATGTCCGGTTTGTGGTGTCCGCAAATCTGACTTTGTGGAGGATGACTGGTAATATTAAACCTTCTCTTCAGGTATTCTCCTGAGAACCTCCAGTAATAATGTCCAGAATTTTCCAGTACTTTCAACATCAATACGCTCAGTAGGAGTGTGGGCACCCCTTATGGTAGGTCCGAATGAAATCATATCCAGACCGGGGTATTTTTCCAGAATCAACCCGCATTCCAATCCAGCGTGAATCGCTCTCACCACCGGTTCATTACCAAAAAGTTCAAGGTAGGCATTCCTGGTAATCTTAACTATTTCTGAATCGGGATCGGGCATCCAACCAGGGTAACCGTCGGTATGCTCAACCAGGGCATCACCCTCCGTCATACCCTTTTTTATTTTGCTGGCAATATCATGCTTGGCAGATTCAACAGAACTTCTCTGGCTGGTGGTCAACAGGGCCGTATCTGCAGCAGGGAACTTCACCGAGGCGAGATTGGTGGATGTCTCAACCAGGCCTTCCAGGTTTGGACTCCAGGCTATGACACCATGGGGACAATTACCTATTGCTACCAGGAACTTAAGCTGGGATGAGCTGGACTGAACAGATTCCGGAAGTTCCGTTTTTTGAAGGCTGAGCTGCAAATCCGGTTCATATTCCTTTAGTTCAGCTCTGATGGTTTCGGCAAAATGGGTAAAAAATTGTTCCAGCTCGTCAGATTCATTGGAATTTACGGTAAATACAGCATAGGCATCCCGGGGTATGGCATTCCTCATATTGCCTCCATCAAATACAGATAGCTTCAAATCATATTTGTCTGTCCCTTCCAGCAGGAAACGGTTTATTACCTTTATTGAATTGCCCGGACTCTTTTGTATCTCATCCCCGGAATGTCCACCTTTTAGTCCACCAACCAACACCTTATACGGGACCGCATTCTTGTCGCTTCCTTCCAATTCAAAACTGAATTTTCCAATAGTATCAATTCCGCCTGCACATCCAATGAATAATTCTCCCTCATCTTCGGAATCCAGATTTAAAAGAATGCTGCCCTTCATAAATCCTGGCTGCAGCTCTTTTGCTCCGGTCATCCCTGATTCCTCATCCATCGTAAAAAGACATTCCAACGGACCGTGAATAAGATCCCTGTCCTCCAGAATTACCAACTGGGCAGCAATACCGATCCCATCATCAGCTCCCAGGGTTGTACCCCTGGCGCGAATCCATCCTTCATCCTTTACAAGAATTATCGGATCACGGGTGAAATCATGAGGAGAAGAAGGTTCTTTCTCACCCACCATGTCCATATGGCTCTGCAGGATAACGGTTTTCCTTTTCTCCATACCCGGAGATGCTGGTTTACTGATTAAAACATTCCCAACATCGTCTTTTATGGCTTCCAGATTATTCCTTTCAGCAAAAGCAAGAATGTAAGTAATTATTTTCTCCTCGAATTTCGAGGGTCTGGGGATTTTGCATATTTCCTCAAAATACTTCCACACTTTAGAAGTGTGGTGATTTTCAACTTCGGTCATGGATTGGGTAGCTACTCTAATGTTATACAAAATAAATGATTAATAACACATGAGCATTAAAAAGAGAATGTTTTTTTTTCCCCTATTTTTGGGACTTATCAACTTAAACCAAGCTTTTTCAACAATGAGTAAAAGAACCATCGTATCCATGCCCGGTGACGGGATTGGTAGTAATGTCCTTGAAGAGTGCATCCGCGTCCTTGATGCTGCGGGTTTTGCAGCTGAATATATTGAAGCAGATATTGGCTGGGAATTCTGGAGAAAAGAAGGAAATCCCCTGCCTGAACGAACACTCAAACTACTGGAAGAGCATGGAGTTGGACTGTTCGGGGCTATCACTTCAAAGCCTAAGGAAGAAGCGAATGAGGAACTGGATGAATCCCTGAGGGATAAAGGACTAATTTATTCAAGTCCGATTGTTGGCCTCCGCCAGCATTTTAATCTGGATGTATGCATAAGACCCTGCCATACTTACCCTGGCAATCCTCTGAATTTTGTTCGAAGAGCTGCTGGAGATTCCCTGGATGAACCTGAAGTGGATGTGGTTGTTTTCAGGCAAAATACAGAAGGATTGTATGGGGGCGTGGAATGGACCGATCCGCCCGATAAAGTTTATGAGGCACTTATGAGCCATCCCAGATTTGTAAAGAATTTCTCAGAAGTACCGAAAAATGAACTTTCTGTTTCTACCAGAATATTCAGTAAGAAAGCAAGCGCCAGGATTCTGCGTGCGGCTTTCGAATATGCCCGTAAATACAATTACACTTCAGTTACATTATGTGAGAAGCCAAACGTGATAAGGGAAACATCCGGGATGATGTTCAGACTGGCAAAGGAGATCCAGAAAAACGAGTATCCAGGAATTGAACTTTGGAATACAAATATCGATGCTCAGATGATGTGGTTGACCAAGAATCCTGAAAATTACGGGGTTATCGTAGCCGGTAATATGTTCGGAGATATTGTTTCAGATGGATTTGCAGGCTTGATCGGTGGACTGGGGTTTGCGTGTAGCGCGAATATAGGAGAGAATGTTGCTGTTTTCGAACCCACTCACGGATCAGCCCCTAAATACGCAGAATATGCAAACTCAATAGTAAATCCTATCGCAATGGTTGAATCCGCCTGCATGATGCTGGATCATATTTCTGAGAATGAAATGGCTTCGAAAATTCGAGCTGCCATTGCAAGAGTGGTGAAAGAAGGTAAAGTCAGAACCTATGATATGATGAAATTGCCCGGGAAGGAAAATGTTCTTATGCAGGGAGCCGCCTCCACCTCTGATATGGCGGATGCCATTATTTCTCTACTTTGATTTAAAATCATTAGCTACACAAAAAATTACGCAATAATGAAAGATACCGTATTAGAACTCTGGCCTGAGCTTGAATGGATCAAGGATACTGAACTCAGGGATCAAACTGCAAAAACCTGGGAGATGGCCCTGTCAAAATCTGTACTAAGCGCGGAGGACCTGAATGTGATTCCGTTTACCCTGCTGGTGCCTGACCTGGAAGTTAGTTTTATGGAACATAAGCGCTGTGTGGTACATATTGCCCGAGACAGTGGGGTACAAATCAAGAACCACCTGGGTAAGGGACTTAGGGTGAATATGGATGTTCTGATCTCCGGCGCCATCCTGGCTGATGTAGGCAAACTCCTGGAATATGAGAAAAAAGACGGTAAAGCTATTCAGGGAAATTACGGGAAATACCTGAGACATACGTTTTCAGGAGTGAGTCTAGCTGAATCCTGCGGTGTACCACCCGAAGTCTGCCATATAATAGCTGCACATGCTGGGGAGGGGGATATGATTAAGCGATCTGTGGAAGCCTATATTGTACATCATGCAGATTTCATGACATTTCTTCCATTTAAAAGCCGGCTTCAGGCTTAAAATTTTTATCTGATAATTTATTTTCTTTACTTTATGCCTGCCCTTTAACCGGCAGGTATATACTATGCTGAGCTTTGATCAGATACTTGTCTTCGCTGTTCTCCTGTTTAT
>JAUUZM010000037.1 GCA_030589965.1 Bacteroides sp. | reverse complement strand
AGAACACCGGGTTTTGAATAGCTTCAGCGGCATTTTTGCATGCTTCAATTTGTTTTTCCGTGTATTTAGCTTCCTCTGAGTTTTCGTCTTCCAGTAATTCCTTGTATTTATTATAGTTCTCGACAGCCTTGTCCAGCTTAGTGGTTATGCGGTAGGCATTTCCCAGATAGAGCAGAGCGTCATATGGGGCTTTGGTTTCTTTAAAGACACCTTCCTTGTATCGGGGGGTCAAATTCTTAACTGCTTTTAGAAGATGGGCGATGGACTTTTCTTTTTCTCCGGGTATATTCAGATAACAAACTCCCATGCGATAATTTATATTTGCATTGTTCTCATATCCGCGAGAATATAGTTTCTGGTATTCAACAAGGGCATCCGGGTATGCTTCTTCTACCATCCAGAATTCTGCTTCGGAGAACACATTGCGTAATATTTCCTCATATTCCTGAGCATTGCTAATTCCGGAAATCATAAGAAACAGGAAAAGGACTGGCTGTATCTTTTTCATGGAAAGATGATTTATGTGGTAGTATAGCAAATTTATAATTTAATTGGAATAATAGAAAAAAGAATTGCCCTTTATTAACGACAAAGCCATAATATATTGTTTTACAGTACGGATACAACCTGGAAATTGCCTCAGATGAGAGTTAAGATAGTAATTAAGAGAAAACAGAGCTTATAGCCAGTTAGATTTTCCTGGTTGAGATTAAGCTGATTCGTCTTTTTCTGAAGATTCTTTTCGCCTGGTGAAGAGAATTATCAGAATTATCAGTCCAATTCCACCAAGAACGAAAAAGATCCAACCTTTTCCTGGTTTATCCTTGATATCCTTGTCGGAACTTGCCTCAAGTTCCTGAACAATAGGTTCGTATTCGAGGATTTTCAGAAGGTTAAGGAATAGTCTGATGACGTCATCTTCAGTAAATTCATAGTATTGGGACTGCTCAATAAGATAGTTATACAGGTCATCAAGGCTTCTGATATTATTTTGTTCCAGATCTAGATTTAACAGCAGGTTCATCAGCTCGCCGGATGAGGTTCCTATCAGGAGTTTAATAATTTCCCTCAGGTCTTCTTTCTCAAGATAATTAAGAAGAAGTTCGATTACATTTTCATTCGTATAGTCATGGTTCACCGATTCATCCATTAGATAGGTAATCAGATCTACCGGGTTTCCCAGGCCTTCTTTTTCAGGATCAAGTTCCTGGAGTACCTTTTTAAGATCTCCAGTGGAAATCTCTGTAAGGTTTGAGTGGAGCTCATTAAGCTCTTCTTTTTCAGCTAGTTTGGCAAATATCTTATTGACATCATCTGCAGTATAGCCATATTTCACAGCTTCAGAAATCAGGTGTTGATAAAGATCCTGGAGGGAAGTGATCTCAGAAAGATCAGTCTCCATCAAAGCTTTGCTCAAGGCCTCATTTTCTGAGAGCATTACCAGGTCATCCCTGTATTTGGACAGGTACTCAGACTGCATATTATTGATGATCAGATCGTTGATATCCTGTCTGCTGAAGTTGTATTCATCCACATGGTCCCTCAGCCAGAAGATCAATTCTTCCTCACTTGTAATCCCCTCTTCTTCAAGGTTTAATTCCATCAGGACTGCCTGTAGTTCACCTTCTGAAGAGAATACCAGATCCGAACGTAATTTTTCAGTTGCAGCCTTTTCATCAAGCGGGGTAATCAGGAGTAGGGTTTCTACCTGCACATCTGAGAAATCCTGAGTTGAGGCCTGCTCAAGCAGGTATTTGTTTAATTGATCAACAGTTACAATACCAAGTGCTGCCAGATCAACGCCCATAAGGAAATTTTTGAGTTCCCCTGTAGCATTCTTCGTTAGCCGCACCAGATAATCCTGTGCATCTGCCTCTGAAGTTGCCTGAGCATCAGCTTTTTCTGTAGTTTCTGCAGAATCAGAGATAATATACGGCGCTATTGGTTTGTAAATAATGTGAACATCCTTATAACTCAGGTTTCCCTTCCGGTCGATTAGCTTAAACTTAAGTAAGTTGTCCCCAGGAACCGGTAGGTAAGTATAGGTGAAATGCCTTTTCTGAAGTTCAGGGAAGGAATCCTGTCGGATTTCATTACCCTCCTGCATTACGGTTACAAACAGATCTGCTCTTCGTTCAAGGGTAAGTTCAATATCCACAGCCTCCCCGGTTCCAACCAATATCAGGGTGTCTTTCACCTTGATGTCATCCTGGATTCTTGTCAGCTCTTCAAGTCGTCTTGCCTGAGTGAGAAGGATGGCCTGTTTAAGCTGAAGCTCTTTTTCTTTGTAACCTTCCGGGATTACGAAAGTGGTCCGGGTTGTTTCAATATCCTCTCCCTCGACGAGAAGTTCATAATCCCCTGCCGTTGCTTCAAATGTAAATTCCCCGCTTACAGGATCAGGAATAACAAACGCAATTGTATCTCCTGTGTGCTGGTTAATTACAGCAATACGTATGGGATTTGTAAGTTTGTCAATGTTGTCTATACCAAGGATGCCCTGAACCTGAAATTTTCGCGGATGCGTCTTGGAATAAATCTCATAGAGATAGATATCAGACAAACCCATTCCACCCTCGAGTAAGCGTGGGAAATATGCAAAAGTCCCATTCCTGACCGGATGGAAAAATACATCATCATCTGTGGTATTTATGGGATATCCGGCATTGATAGGAACTGCCCATTCACCGTCTTCAAGCAGGGTGGAATAGAATACATCATATCCCCCCATATTATAATGTCCATAGGAACTGAAATAGAGTGTTTTTCCGTCACTGGTCAGGAAAGGCGTTTCTTCGTTATAACGGGTATTAATAGTTGGACCGAGGTTTGCAGGAATCCCCCATTCACCATCTTCTCCGATTACAGAAAAATAGATGTCAAGTCCGCCGAAACCACCTTTTTTGTTACTTGTAAAAAAAAGAGTATCACCTGTCCTGGAGAAACACGCATGCGACTCCCAGTATTTCGTATTGATATTATCGTTCAAACGTACCGGTGGAGTCCAGAATCCATCTACCAGTTTACTGGAATATAGGTCTCCAATAAAATCATCACTTCGGTAGATGATCATTTCGTCGCCTGAATAATTAAGTGAGGCAGGATAAACATCCGCATCCACCTTAAGTTCTTCCATCAGAATCCTTGGAAAGGACCAGCCATCCTCGAGCTTTTCAGAGTATGCCAGTGCATCATAGAAAGGTTGTTTCTGAATATATACAAGTTTGGATTCATCTCCGGAAATTACCGGGTGTACATCTGAAAACCGGGTGTTTATTCTGTTACCCAGATTCTCAATATCATAATCCACGGGTCTCTTTTGAAGTTCTTTGGCATTCTCACAAGCTGTAATCTGCTCATTTACCAGGTCTAAATCATATAATTCAGGATCGGCCTGAGATTTGAAATGTTCATAAGTTTCAATGGCCTTGTCCAATTGTCCATTGATCCGGTAGGCATTGCCAAGATAAAAGAATACCTCAAGAGGAGCTTTCGTCTCCTTGAAGCTGTTCTCCCTGTATTTAAGGTTAACATTTTTGGATGCATTTTCCAGGTATTCAATGGATTCAGCTTTCTGGTAGGGATCGTTCAGGTAACAAACCCCCATCTTGTAATTAATGTTGTCGTTGTCCGGATACTGATCATGAATAGGTTTGTAATAAGGCAGTGCTTCAATATATTCCTCAAAGAGGAAATAGGATTCAGCTTCCAGAAACATTTCCCGGTATTCACCGGTAATCTGTGGGAAGGCGGTATTGGCCAGGATTGTCAGCGCCAGAATTAGGGTAAGCTGCTTCATATGGTCTATTAGGCAATCGTGTGGATTTAGACAAATCTAATAATAATAGTGTAAGATATAAACCAATAGTTATCAACGCTAATCTACGACATGTTTTTTTGACAGAACCACCCTAAATTCACATTAATGATTAAAGAATCATTATTAAAATTCTCTGAAAGGATCAAAGGATTGCAAATGGTCTCCAATGGATTTCAGAAATGACCCTCCCAGAGCTCCGTCAACTACCCGGTGATCATATGCGAGGGTGAGCATTAAAATATGGCGAATGCCTATCGTATCTCCTTCCGGGGTTTCCACAACTGCAGGTTTTTTAACAATTGCACCAACTGCCAGAATGGCTATTTCCGGCTGGTTGATTATGGGTGTCCCTGCGATATTATTAAACTGTCCCATATTCGTTACCGTAAATGTACCTCCTGTAATTTCTGAATGAATAAGCCTGTTGTCTCTTGCACGTTCAGCCAGGTCATTAACTTTTGTTGCCAGTCCTGTTAAATTTAAACTATCCGCATTATGTATTACAGGTACGATCAGGTTCCCGTCCGGAAGTGCAGTCGCCATTCCCAAATTGATATTGTGTTTCAGAATGATATCATATCCATCAACCGAAGCATTGATGCGGGGATGTTCCTTAAGTGCTTTGATAACGGCCTCCAGAATCAGGGATGTCAGGGTAAGTTTCTGTCCGTGTTTATTATGAAATTCGTCTTTTACGCGTTTCCTCCAAAGGATCATCTCAGTTACATCCGATTCGACAAAAGAGCTGACATGTGGCGATACCCGTTTGGAGTACATCATGTGGTCAGCAATGAGTCTCCTGGTTCTATCCATTTTCTCAATAGTGTATGGATCACTGCCATAGATCTGTTCAGAACTTAAAAAATCCTTTGAAGGTTCATCCTTTCCAGAGGAAATAAGCTCCTCTTTAAGGTTTTCATCTGAAGAAACGGTATTTGTGGTCTGCTCTGTTCCTGGTTTATCGGCCAGATAGGAGAGAAGGTCTTCTTTTGTAATACGGCCACCAGCTCCGGTTCCACTAATTCCTTGTAATTCTGCCGGAGATATTTCGTTTTCTTTTGCCAGCTTACGGATAAGGGGTGACAGAAAAGCTACAGCTTTATAAACCAGATCCGGTGCCGGTTCTGATCTTTCTTCAAGCTCTTCCTCCCTGAAGGTTTGTATGGATTCTTGTAAAGGAATGGTAATCTCAGTTTCAATTTCGCCCTCTGCTACAATAAGGGCAAGGATCTGACCGATTTTTGCAGTATCTCCCTCCTTGATTAGAATTTTATGGATGCACCCGCTTCCCGTTGCTGAGACTTCACTGTCAACTTTATCGGTAGCCACTTCAACAACGGGTGTATCCACATCCACATACATGCCTTCTTTAACAAGCCACCGGGTAATCTCGGCTTCGATAATTCCTTCGCCCATAGCAGGCAGGATAATTTCAATCATTGTTTATTCTTAGATTGGATAAAAATAAGGAATTTTTAAAGTGGAGGGGAAATATTTATCGCTTTCTTCCGATTTTACTGATACTTCTCATGAGGATACCGGAATCCGTAAATACGCTGTAGTTTTTGACATACAATAGATTCAGGTTTTCCATAGTATCCTGTGGAATGTCCTCTCCTCCCAGCGCATCCGAAGGAAAAAGAATCCCCGGCCTGATACTTGGCAGTCTGGGAAGGTCAGGAGATGGGTGGAATCCTACCCAGGATTTTTTCCCGGAAATGACATTTAGTATGTTGATAAAAGCCTGTCCGGGGTTCCTTACAATAAACAGAAGCAAGGGATAGAGGAATAGAAGTACAATGGAAGAAAGGAAGTCAAACACTCGTTTTATTCTTTTATTTGATGGCTTGGTAATAGATTCAAAATCAATCAGGTATACGTCCCCAGGAGTGTTAATTGAGTGACTGCCTATAATGGACAAACTGGCAGGAGGGGCAATTTTATACTGTACCCTTCCGCTGTTAAGTGTCATCATAAGGCCAATTATCTCACGAGAGGATACGTCACTTGCACAGAAAATCAATTCATCAATATTATTAACTGTGATAATTTCTTTCAACTGATTCAAGTGTCCTATGTAGGCTTCATCTTCAACGGGATCAGGATTAACAATGCCAATAATACTAAGGTTTGATTCAGCTTTGCTTAATAAGCTTTCCACTCTTTTCGCCTCTGATTGTTTTCCAATGATTATCAATTTTTTATTCCTTTTGACTTCAAACCTCATTCCCGTAAGGTGTGTAAGATGAAAGAAGATACTCAGCAGGTAAATGGACAGCGTGGCCCATCCTGCTCCAAGCAGAAGCAGGGCTCTTGAAAACCTGAGGCTTTCAGGAAGCAGTGCATAGATTATCAGGATTACACCGGTGCCGAGGAAAATACCCTTAAAAATCCTGAAAGGCTTTACAGGAGAATCGTATGCACCGGAAAAAAACAAAGACATCAGCCATATCAGGATGTAGAGTGGTACAACAATAGTCATATATTCCTGCGGGTATTGGGATGTACCCTGGAATTTATATACTTCCCAGGCTGGTTTAAGAAGGTAAAATCCCATATAGATAATTACTGCCTGTAGAGTCGGAGCAGAGAAATTCTTTATAAACCGCCTGAGTATAGCCAGAAAAGCCCTGAAGTAAATAGCTATGTTAATGATGGCAGAATAACTTCTGGCCATTTTTCTTGAATAATGCTTGCGGGCAAATATCCTCATGGCATTATAAAACGTCATGACATAATTAAGACTACCCTTTTTGGTACTTTCTCCTTTGTAGTGGATAATGGTTGTTTCGGGGTAGTAAACATTTTCATAACCAGCCTTCAGGAGCCTGTATGAGAGGTCAATGTCTTCTCCATACATGAAAAAACTTTCATCCAGCAATCCAACCTTATCCAGGGCTGATTTATTCAGCATCATAAAGGCACCGGGCAGGATCTCGACGGAATGAGTCTCATCCTTATCCAGGAAACCGAGGTGGTACCTGCCAAAGACCTTTGACCTGGGGAATATTTTGGAAAGGCCGAATACCTTATAAAAGGCCACGGCAGGAGTAGGTAAGGCACGTTTGGATTCTGGCAGGAAATCTCCCTTGCCATCAATCATTTTTACACCCAGACTTCCGGTATTTGGGTGCGTATCCATATAGCTTACACATTTTGACAGGGTATCCTCTTCAATTACCGTGTCTGGATTCAGCAGAAGTACATATCTGCCTGAGGAGTCACGGATGGCCTGGTTGTTGGCAACTGAAAACCCAACATTGTCTTCGTTACGGATGAACTTTACCCATGGGAATTTTTCCTGTACCATGGCTCCTGAACCGTCAACAGAACTATTGTCGACGACAAATACCTCGACAGAAATCTCTCCAATAGCCCGCTTAACTGAATGCAGGCATTGTTCCAGAAAGTATTTGACGTTATAGTTTACAATTACAATGGACAGGTCCATACGAGTGGGACTGGTGACAATAGAACGTTTACGAATTTAGAAAATTATTAGCAGGTAATGAATTCATCCTACAAAACATCCTCCAGGACTACCTGGTTCCTTGTCAGGTCAGCTATTTCCTCCCGTTTCCGGATCAGGTAATCTTTTTTCTTATGAATGAGAACCTCCGCAGGTCTGTATCTGGAATTATAATTTGATGACATGGAGTAACAGTAAGCCCCGGCATTTTTAAAGGCCAGGATATCACCCTCGGAAATTTCACTGATTTTACGATTCCATCCAAATGTATCGGTCTCACAAATGTATCCGACAACGGTATAAATTCTTAGTTTACCAGTAGGATTGCTGACGTTTACTACCTGGTGGTAGGCGTCATAGAACATGGGCCGGATCATATGGTTCATCCCGGTGTCTAGTCCGGCAAACACAGTAGATGTTGTTTGCTTGACCACATTCACCCTGGCCAGAAAATAGCCGGCCTCTGAAACGAGAAATTTTCCGGGTTCAAATGCCAGGGTGAGCTCCCTGCCATAGTCTTTACAGAATTCTGCGAATCTGGCGGACAGGCTTTTGCCAAAATCCTGGATATCTGTGTAATTATCTCCGTCCTGGTAGGCAACTTTAAAGCCTGAACCGATATCGATGCATTCCAGGTCCGGGAAATTTTTTGCTGTATCAAGCAGGATATCTATCCCTCTCATAAATACATCAACATCGAGGATATCTGAACCCGTATGCATATGGATGCCTTCCACTTTCATATTGTTTGTCTCAATCACCCTCTGTACATGGGGCATCTGGTAAATTGAGATGCCGAATTTTGAATCGATATGTCCGGTCGATATTTTCTGATTACCACCGGCCATAATATGTGGATTTATCCGGATCCAAACCGGAACTTTCTCACCGTGATGGTGTCCGAATTGCTCAAGGATGGAAATATTATCGATGTTGATCCTGACACCTATTTCAACGGCCTGGTCTATTTCTTCAAGAGATACGCAATTAGGAGTGTAAATAATATCTTCAGGATCATACCCGGCCTTAATTCCCAGCATTACCTCCTGTATTGAAACGGCATCCAGTCCGGCTC
Source organism: Bacteroides sp. (assembly GCA_030589965.1). Lineage (GTDB taxonomy): Bacteria > Bacteroidota > Bacteroidia > Bacteroidales > SM23-62 > SM23-62. The sequence goes on along the minus strand of JAUUZM010000037.1, from coordinate 5,482 downwards.
CCAAACCCTTGAAAAATTTCAGGATATTTAGATTGGTAAGTGCCTTACATGCATAATATATCTTGATTTTGGTCCCTTTAAAAGCTTTCACCAGTTGTTTGTACTGCTTTTCCATTTTTGCAGTCTCATAGACATAAAGTGGAGAATCATACTTTCGGACGAGATCCTCTATTGGGACATCATCAATTACATACTGCATGTTTAAAAGATCCATATCTGAAAAAATTAAATGAATGACAAATATACGTTTGATTCGAGAATTCGGGAAGTAAACCAGGAAGGAAACCAGTCATTTTATTTCCTATTGCCCTGTTTCCGTCCCGAAAATGTAGTTTCAAAGGGAGTACGGTCAACAATAGACCGGCCGAGGGTGACCTCATCTGCATACTCAAGTTCATCTCCGGTGGATACTCCACGGGCCAGGGTGCTGACATTCACAGGATAGGAATTCAGCCGTTTATATATGTAGAAGTTAGTAGTGTCACCTTCCATAGTTGTACTCAGCGCAAGGATAACCTCATCAATACCCCCTTCTTTTACTCTCTGTTCAAGGCTGTCAATGGTCAGGTCTGCCGGACCTATGCCGTCAATTGGGGATATTATCCCTCCAAGTACATGGTAGAGTCCGCTGTACTGGTTGGTATTCTCAATCGACATGACATCCCTGATATTCTCAACCACACATATCAGGTTATTGTCCCGGTTCGGATTTGAGCAAATCTGGCAGGTTTCCGTATCAGAAATATTCTGACAGGTTTTACAATGATGAATATTTCGTTTCAATTCTATCATCGAATTTCCAAATGATTCTACATCTTCCGAATCCTGCTTGAGGAGGTGGAGGACAAGGCGCAAGGCCGTTTTACTGCCAATACCCGGCAGGCTGGCAAACTCCCGGACTGCCTGTTCGAGTAATTTCGATGGATAGTTGTGAAATGAAGACATATGAATTACGTACTAAATAGAAATCCAAAAATAATATCAAATTCCACATGAGACAATTTTTTTCTTTATTTGTACAGGGATGAGGATAATCACCAGAGATGATTTTACAGAGACCTACGCTAAGGTGGTTCAGCGGGGAACCGGATTTCTGACTTCAAAATTCAGGGTCAGGGGTAGTCACAGGACATTAAGTGCTTTCAATCATACCGCTAAAATTGCTTCCAACTGGTACCAGGTACCCAGCGTAAGGCAACGCTGGAACCGATTGATCACAGGGGATGAAAACACTATATATGAGGATTATGTAGTGAAGAAATACCTGGGTGGAAAGCTGGACTTAAATCTATTGTCAATCGGATCAGGATCCTGCAGTCATGAGATCAACTTTGCGATGCATAATTGTTTTAGTCGGGTGACATGTGTTGATATGGCTGGCAACCTTCTTGAAAAAGGAAAAAAGCGGAGCAGGGAGCTTGATTTGAAAAATATGGAATTCGTTCAGGGAGATGCATATCATCTGGACCTGAAGGAAAATGATTATGATATGATCCTTTTTCATGCTTCACTGCATCATTTTCAGAATATTCAGGGATTAATCGGAGGGGATTTGTTGAAGGCCCTTAAAGGGGAAGGTATACTGGTCATAAATGAATATGTCGGTTCAAATCGCTTCCAGTTCCCGGGGGAACAGATCTCCATGGTAAACCAGGCCCTTCAGAAAATACCCCGACAATACCGGATCCGTTACCGTATGAAGCTTCAGAAAAACAGGGTAAGCGGAGCCGGGATTCTGCGAATGTATATGGCAGATCCATCTGAGGCACCGGAATCCGACAAGATCCTGGAAATATTAAACAGGCAAATGGAAGCTATTGAAATAAAACCCTATGGTGGTAATATCCTGATGCTGACCCTGAAGGATATATCTCATCATTTCATGGAGGAAACGCTTGAATCTGATGCCATTCTAAAGGAGCTTTTTGACCTGGAAGATAAATACATGGAAAAGACCGACAGCGATTTTGTCTTTGGGGTGTACAGGAAACGTAAATAATATCTTAAGCTATGTCGCCACTTCTGGTTTTTTTTACCATACTCGCCTATTTTGGGTTGATCCTTGCCATAAGCCAGGTGACGGGCAGGAAAGCTGATAATGCATCCTTCTTTCTTGGTAACCGGCAATCCCCCTGGTATGTTGTTGCCTTTGGCATGATAGGGGCTTCCCTCTCCGGGGTTACATTTATATCTGTTCCCGGATGGGTTGGAGACAGTCAGTTTTCCTATATGCAAATGGTACTTGGGTATCTCGTCGGTTATTTTGTAATCGCCCAGGTTCTTCTTCCTCTTTATTACAGGCTCAACCTTACATCCATCTATACTTACCTTGAAGGTAGGTTCGGTATATGGTCATACAAAACCGGGGCAGGCTTTTTCCTGCTTTCAAGAATAATAGGTGCATCATTCCGTTTATACCTGGTTGCAGGTGTTCTTCATATCAGCATATTCAGTAACTGGAGTATCCCCTTCTGGCTGACCGTTGTTATTACCATTCTTTTAATCTGGTTGTATACATTCCGGGGAGGAATAAAGACTATCATATGGACCGATACCCTGCAAACACTTTTTATGCTGTTGGCAGTTATACTAAGTGTGGTTTTTATCAGCCGGGCAATGGGCCTGAATTTTACAGGGATGATTAGGGAAGTATGCGATAGCGATTTGTCGAAGATTTTCTTTTTCGGGGACTGGAAAGCAGGGGGGCATTTTGTTAAGCAATTTCTTGCCGGGGCATTTATTGCTATTGTAATGACGGGACTGGACCAGGATATGATGCAGAAAAACCTTTCCTGCAGAAATCTGAAAGATGCCCAGAAAAACATGTACTGGATGAGCATTTCCCTTGTTCCCGTAAATCTCCTTTTTCTCTCCCTCGGAGCCCTTCTTTATATTTTTGCAGTCCAGGTGGGTATCTCCCTACCTGAGCAATCAGACGATCTGTTCCCCATTATTGCCACCCAGGGATATCTTCCTTCTGTGGTAACGATATTTTTTGTAGTTGGACTGGTGGCAGCTGCTTATTCGAGCGCAGATTCAGCACTTACATCACTGACCACCTCGTTTACTGTTGATATACTGAACGGATCCCGACTTCCTGAACAAAAACTCCAGAGAACACGAAAGGCTGTTCATATTGGAATTTCTGTCGTATTACTTTTAGTAATCCTCTTGTTCAGAGCCATCAATAATCAGAGCGTGATTTCAGCCGTATTTACGGTAGCAGGATATACCTACGGGCCTTTATTGGGGTTCTACAGTTTCGGACTTTTTACTAAATATAAAGTAAAGGATAAGGGAGTACCTGCTGTAGCCATACTTTCACCCATTCTTTGTTATATTATCAGTTCCCATTCCGAAGCCTGGTTTAATGGCTATTCCTTTGGGTTTGAACTCCTTATCCTGAATGGATTACTGACCTTTGTCGGACTCTTCCTGTTGCGCAGGAAATCTTAGTGGTAAGGGATTATACTATGCTTTTGGTTGCGTTAACAACCCCAGCTTGATCATCTAATACGCCAATTAAAACTTTTGAAACTATTGTAAGGCTATTTTTGTAAATGCAAAATTCTTGCCTTCTCCTAAATGTCCAATAGCTTGTTTATGATATCCCAATCCAATAAGGAAATTAAGAATGTCCACGTTTGAATGGGATGTTTTTGAAAGGACCTCTTCGTTAAGCTCAATTAGGAGGATTGGACTATAATCGACTAATGTACTTTTCATTCCAAGCAATGCTTTATATTCCCCTCCCTCAATATCCATTTTAATGAAATCAATTTTCTCGACGGGATGTTGAAGAAGGTATTGGTCCAGGGAAACCGCATCAATCTTTTCAGATCCTGAATATTCTGTAAGATAGGCAGATGCCATCCCTGAATTGGCATCCATGTCATTATAGAAGATCTCTATCTCTCCTTTTGAATCTGCCACCGCAAGGTTTTCCGATACAATATTTTCACCATTATTAATGGAAATATTATTATTAAGGGATTGATAATTTTGAGGGAGGGGTTCGAAGGCAATTACTTTTCCCCCGGTACCGACCCAGCTAGAAGCATGCAGGGTATATAAACCGATATTGGCCCCGATATCGATGAAGACATCTCCTTCCCTGAGTGATTTTTCTACAAATTGTAGTTCAGCTCCTTCGTATTCCCCAAGGAAAAAAATATTCTCCTGTACCCAGTCCCCAATTAACAATTCAAAGTAGATTCCGTTCTTGAGCCGAACCCGCTTATTTACTCCCCTGAAAAGATCCAGTGGTTTGAATACTTTTTGATGGATGCCGAAAAATCGCTTTCTGAAGAATGAAAACCGAAATAAAAATCTAAATATGTCTGCGAGAATTGATCTCATTGAATAAATTTGCCTGGTATATAAATCGCTGCTACATAGCTGGCGCAATGTCAGGCAGCTTATTTATAAACCAGACTAAATTTAATTACTCGGAGAAATCGATTTCGCCTTTACCTGCGGCATAGATCTCTGACAAAATGGATCCGTATGCTTCGACCAATACACGTCGTTTCAGCTTTGCTGTAGGTGAAAGTTGTCCACCTTCCGGAGTCCAATCATCCTTTACAAGCCGGATCCTTTTGATCTTTTCATGGTCACTCAGATCTTTGTTGAGTTCCTTGACCTCCTTATTCAAACGGTCGTTAACTTCCCGGAGGCTGATCAGTTCTGCATTGTCCTGATATTTAATTTCATGTCGTGATGCCCACTCATGCAGGAAGGGGAAATTCGGAGAAATAATGGCAGAGGCAAACTTCTCGTTTTCTCCTACTACCATCGCCTGCTCGATAAAGAATGATTCTTTCATTTTATTCTCAATAACCTGAGGTGCAATGTACTTTCCATTAGAAAGTTTGAACATTTCCTTCTTTCGGTCGGTAATCTTGAGGAATTTGCCATCGACCAGCTCCCCTATATCACCTGTATGGAACCAGCCATCATCATCAATCACTTCCTTCGTAAGTTCGGGCTGGTTATAATAACCCAACATAATATTAGGCCCTTTGCAAAGGATCTCTCCGTCTTCGGCAATCATTACTTCCACTCCTCCACTTACTACCGGTCCGACTGTCCCAAACATTATTTCATTCGTTACCAGGTTGTTAACAGCGATTACCGGGGAAGTTTCCGTAAGTCCGTACCCTTCCAGGACACTGATACCCGCTGCCCAGAATACCCTTGCAAGACGTGGTTGCAAAGCGGCTGATCCGGAGACAATAATTTTAATATTCCCGCCAAGGGCTTCCCTCCATTTCGAAAAGATGAGTTTATCTGCAATTTTTAGCTTCTGGTAATAAAGCCAGCCATTGGCACCATTCAATTCAAACCGGAGTCCCAGGTTCACTGCCCAGAAGAAAATACTTTTTTTGATGCCGGTGAGGTCCTTGCCTTTGCCCATGATCTTGTCATATACTCTTTCCAGAAGGCGAGGAACAGTCAGGAAGATCTCCGGTTTGATCTCCTT
>JAUUZM010000103.1 GCA_030589965.1 Bacteroides sp. | reverse complement strand
AATAATATACAGCCATTCGAATGCCGTTTGGAAAAGAAAAGAATCTACTTACTATCTGTATATCAGAGGAAAGCTTCAAATCAGTGATATGACCAGGGCAGAAACTGAATACGAGAATGACCTGGAAGTTACAGAATTAAGTACGGGTAGCATCTGGATCCTTCATGACTACCGGAATCGTGACGATAACACCCTCCGGCCGGCAGAAATTAAGCAGTAAATTCAGAAAAAAGACCTATTTTGCCGGTAAAGATCCAATCCACTGGTGTATGGGATTTGATATCCCAATACCTGAAAAATTATGTCAATTGAAATAAAAGAGGCCAGAGGGAAAAGGCTGATAAAGCAATTTATCCATATCCCGGCCAAAATACATAAAGGTCATTCCAACTGGGTCCCTCCTATTTATATGGATGACCGTGCCTATTTCAATTCCCGTAAAAATAAGTCCTTTCAACATTCGGATGTCAAACTTTACCTGGCATATAAGAATAAATTGCCGGCAGGAAGGATAATGGGTATAGTTAACAGGCGTTACAACGAGGCCAAAGGAGAGAAACATGTTCGCTTTTGTTTCCTCGAGTGCTGGAATGACCCCGAGGTTGCATCTGCTTTACTCACTGCTGTTGAGAAATGGGGAAAATCCAAAGGCATGGTCAAAATGGTGGGACCCCTTGGATTCTCGGATAAGGATCCCCAGGGACTGCTTATCGAGGGATTTGATAAGCCACAGGTTATAGCCACAACATGCAATTTCCCTTTCCTTCCGAAACTGGTTGAAGGAAATGGATTCAATAAAGAGGTTGACCTGGTAGTATACAAACTTGATATACCGGATGAAATCCCCGAAGTCTACCAGAAGGTTACAGCAAGAGTACTTGGTCAAAACAATCTGCAAGTAAAAGAATTTAAGCGAAGAAAGGAATTAAAACCAGCTATCAGGCCAGTTTTGGAACTAATGAACGAGACCTTTGAGGGACTTTACGGATACGACCAAATGACAGGTAAAGAAATGGATGAATTTGCTGCCAGGTATATTCCCCTGCTGGATCCAAAACTCATAAAGGTTATTGAAAATGGGCAAGGCGAAACCATTGCTTTCGTTATCGGAATGCCTGACCTGAGTAAAGGGATACAGAAAGCCAAAGGTTATCTTTTCCCGACAGGAATAATTCATATACTACGATCCGGAAAAAAAACGAAACAGTTGAACCTGTTGCTGGGAGCCATCAGAAAAGACCACAGGGGAAAAGGACTGGATGCAGTTATGGGTTCCAGGATGATAGCGTCAGCACATGCGGGAGGGTTTGAATACATCGACAGCCATCTTGAACTGGAAGATAACGTCAAAGTCCGGGCAGAGATGGAACGTATGGGAGGTGAAATTTATAAGCGCTATCGGATTTACCAGAAATCCATTCCCTAAACGCTCATCCGGATATAATCTATCATAAGTGGGACGTCCAGGTCCTTAATCTGATGTTTCAGCAGATGTGAGGAATCTTCCTGCATTACAGAGCTGAACCATTCAAAGTCCCGATTGCTCTTCTCGAGGCTTTTCCGGTAGTTCTCAATAGCTTCCTTACGATTACCCAGGCACCATAGTACATGTCCAAGATTCATAAAGTCATTCCGGTTTCCCTCCTTTTCAATTACTTTTCTGAAATACTTCTCAGCCTGGTCAAACTTGCCCAGTACAAAGGAGCACCAGGCAATTGGTCGCTGGACCTTGTGATTGTCGGGCTGATGGTATTCAACCTTAAAATAATAGTTCAGGGCGGCCTCAAAATCTTCCCGATCCATCATGGTATGTCCGAGGTTAGACTGTATTAACAGATTTTCGGGTTCCAGTTTTTCGGCGGACTGATAATATTTAATTGCATTCTCCGTATCCCCGGTTTTTCTGGAACAGAACGCTATCTTTTTAATCAACCAGGGCTTATCTCTTCCAAATAATTCTGCCTTACGGTATTGTTCCAGGGCCTTTTGAAAATCACCAAGTTTCTGGTACGCAAACCCGGTTTTCTCGAATAATTCGGCATCTTCCTCCTCCTGGTATAATTGTTCAAAAATGCGGATGGCCTTTTCAAAATGATCCTTCTCGAAATAAAACTCCCCGATATTCCTGAGAATACTGCGATCTCTCATCAACACATTAAACATATTGGAATGTTCAAAATCAAAATCTATCCCGAATACATCATCCATTTCATTTTTCCAGGGATGAAGTTTAAAAAACCGGTACAGGTCCTGCAGGTATTGAGTATAGATTGCCTTGTCTCTGAGGGAATCATCAAGCATTTCATCATTCTCTGAAATCTCATTCATGGCTTTGAGTTCCATGTTAAATAATTCCATCATCATGGACTTCTGCATATCCGGCATATGTCTGACATTCAGACAAAATGAATACTTATCCGAATTACACAAAAAAGAAGATCTTTCAAGTCCCTCTGCAAATGTATCAACATCGAACTCCCCTCCCTGTCCTCCTAAGCCTTCCTTTACTTCCTCATTGTCCTTATGAAATGGCAGGAACCAGTTGCTTATCTCATTAAAAAATGGAAAGCGCTTCAGCATGGCAAAGGCACTAAGAAAGACATCAGAACCCTGCATCTGAAGGTTTGAAAATTCTTCGATCTTATTATACAAGTCCGGTGTATCCTCAAAAACCGTCTCCCAATCCGGATTTTCATCCTCCAGGTTCTTGGAGCTAAGTATATCCTCGAGATCCAGTTTTTCTTCCAGTGTAGATTTCATCTTCATCATTTCAGGAAGAATTTCCTCTCTTATCTTTTTGGTAACCTTCTCCGTTTCCAGGGCCTTCAGAAACTGGATCACGATGGCCTCAATATTTTTCTCGAGCTTTTTGGAATCCCTTGCTGCTTCCAGTCGATTTAAAATCTCCGGATAATAGGTTAGCCTGTAATCATGGTAATAAAGTCCGAGAAAAAGTCCAATCAGCGCTCGTTGCCAGACATTCATTTCTCCCTCCTCAAAAAAATCAAAAAGCAGATTTACCTTCTCCACATCAAAATGGCGGAGCAATGATAAAGTCAGTGCAGATACCATAATAGATTTATCGTACCAGGGGATCATCTTTGTATGACAAATTTTTCCAAGCATCTGGATTTCTGCATCCCTGAACTTATCTGTCAGCCAGACCATACGAAAAACGTTTAGGAGGCTTTTGCGGTAATCCTGTGATTGAACTTCCTCCTCGGTTCCGCTTTCTGATAAAATATACTCTACTTCCTTCTTGAAAGCCAGGCTTTCAGCAAGATCGGAGGAGGAGGCTACCATCCTGTAACGCATATCCTCTACCTCCTTTTTCAAGTGGTAATAGGATATCAGATTCTCCTTGACCAAAACATCCTCACGAATATCATCATTTAGCTCAAGGATGGATCGCATCAGGCGTTTATAGACCTGTTCCTTTTCAGGATCATCACCAAGTTCAAAAGAATACGTTAGCATGCTGCGGTAAGTATCCCGATGCTTTTCAAGCTGCAGTGACAGGTCCCGGTTGGTACAATAAGCAGCCAGGCTACCAAGGGCGTCCATGGCTTCATGGATCCTGTTCTCTTCCACAAACTGCACAACCTGCTGGCTCTTATCTGTCAATTCCGAATAAGTCATAAAAGGCATATTACAAAAATTGACCCAGAAAAGAAACCGGGGAATTCTGGACATTTTGTCATTTTAACAAAAAAATACCGCCCGGAACGAATTCTGGACGGTGTATATATAGGGGGGCCTTTACGGAAGAAGGAGCTGCTCGATCTGGCTACGGAACATTTGTTTTGTTTCCTCAGGTGTACGGGCAATTCCTGAACTCATCGTTGGCTTGCCTTCCATGGGAACAAAAAGAAATGTGGGCAGGCTCTGCACACCAAAGACAGCAGCCAGTTCTCTTTCTTTCTCTGTATCGATCTTATAGATATCAATTTTACCCTTGTATTCTACGGCCAATTCTTCCAGTATTGGAGAAGTTGTCCGACAGGGAGCACACCAGTCGGCGTAGAAATCAATTAGACAAGGCTTCATTCCTTCAAACACCCATTCCTCGTTCTTTTCATAATTCATCACCTTGGCCAGGAAATCAGCTTTAGTAAGCATAACCGTATTATGTGCACCAACCTCATCTGAAACTGACATTGCCAGACCTGTTTCCGCTCCGGATTGTTCTGCCTTCTCTTTCGGGGTACCTGAACAGCTACCAATGATCATAACGAATGCAGCTGCAAAAATTAAATAATGTCTTTTCATGATTGATTTGTTGATGTTATAAATTCATTCCTATGATTGTTCTTTAACTTCCTGGGGACCAGTCTTTTCAGCAAGTCCCCCTTCATCTGATTTACTATTTTCAGACTTCCTTTTGGACGGTACTGCTAACATACCTATTAATCCACCCATCATAGTACTTGTATGCCAGTTAGCAGTCATGGGACAGGTCCCACTCGTACATCCTACAAACCTCCAGTATGCAAAACCTATTCCTGCTCCAAGCAATACAAAAAGTGCCGTTTTCCTGTATTTCTCTATTATTTTTCTCATGCGACGATTCTGTATTGACAAAGGTATGTCAATTTTCATTCCATTAATCTAGATAAGTATATATTAACAAATATTTGACTATTACAAGGACTATGCGGCCTCGTCTGTGTCAAATTGGCAGAAAATTACATTATTGGAGTTTGGGTGGCTTCTTCCTATTCTCCTTTCTTTTCAACCAGTTTATAAGCAACTACGTGTTGCTTATAAAATGTAGGTACCAACAGAAGGTTCTTCTCAGGTATATAATCAATATCGGCAGTACCAATCTCTTTGTCTCTTGTATCCAAAAGGGAAACCTTGCTGCCATCAGGGTATACAAGGAAAACGATACCGAACCAGTCAGTAACCAGGAAATGGCCCGGAACGCTTATCCTGGCAATCCCATCCCCTTTATTTACACCCTTAGAGATCATTGTGATTTCTTTGGTCCCAAGATCAATGGCTACAAAATCCTCGCTTCCCATGGAGGCAAGCAATAACCTTTCACCGTCTAACAAAAGACCATTGGGTGCGTTTAAGCCCTCACTTAACCATTTACTCACCACCCCGTTTGAAATTAAAAAGATTGAATTATCATCTGAATCTGAAACATAAAGATTCCCTTTCCCGTCAATGCTAATATCATTTATCATTTTGGCTCCCTCAAGGAAGACGCGGTCAATAATTTCTCCCTTTGCAATATCAATAACAATCACCTCATCAACATCAGAGACATAAAGCTTACCGTCATAAATACCCAATCCCTTAGGTGAACTCATATCTTCAACCCATTTCAGTTCAAGAATTTCACCTTCCGTACTCAGCCGGGATATAAAACCGTTCCCGTCTTTTTTCCGGGGTTCATGGTTCATGTTTGAAACATAAATAACATCGTTAACTTCATCATATATGACACATTCAGGAACCTTGAACAGGGTGTCTGTTTTCCAGACTTCCACCAGTTCGTATTGTTTCAGGGATTCTTTTTCTGCACTGTCTGCTTCAGGATTCTTTTTGGTACCACAGGATGTAAGTGAAACAGCTATGACAAGAATAGCGATCAGAATGTTTTTCATAATATTAGGATTGTGGGTTACGTGATAATATTATTTAAAAATACTAAAACCTCTTACCAACACCAATTGCGATGGTAAAAGCGTTGTAATGTGCATCTTTCAGATCATATACCAGTTCCGGGGCAAAACCCCAGTGTCCGGGAAACTCGAATTCATATCCAACACCAAATCTTAAAACATTAAAATTATGATGTGCATCAAATTCGATTCCTGGTCCCAGTAAAAAGGTCAGACCTTCTTCAAAGGGCCTAAACAATACTGGTAAAGACAGTATTTTCGGATTTTCCCTTTCAAGGACCTCCTCTGTACCCTTGTCCTCCAGGGTATACCTGGCAATTTCTATATCTCCTTTTAATGCCAGTCCCCATTTACGATTAAACCAAAACTGCAGATCCAGTCCCCATGCCGGAATAATCCCGAAATAGTCTTTACCTTCAAACGAAGCACCAGGGCTATAACTATGACCAATGTTTACGGCTGCCATGAATCTTTTAAACTCATGGTGTTCTTCTTCTGCATGGGACTGTGCAAAAAGATTGGAAGTCATTCCCGGGGATACCAGGAGAAAGAAAAGAAGTAGCAGATTTCTAACAAGTTTCATAATAGTATTTTGTTAAATATACTAAACTTAATTTCTAAAGGGACTTTGTGTATTAACCAAAAAAAAGCACCAACAAATGTTGATGCTTTTATAAATCTGGAGTCCCGCTGGACCAATAAATCTTCAAATTACTGGGCGGTAGATTTTACAAGCTCCCCCAGAGGATTAAATATTACGCGTACGTTGTCTTTTGATTTTCTCAGTAAAATTTCAAAAATGGTATTTCCATCCTCTGTAATTTTGTTTGCATCCCGAATATCATAGCCTGGGAACATGGAGGAGATAGCTGTCATAACAGCTGCCGGGATTGCACTATTTCTCAGATCCTCCTTGTGTTTTAGCATTTTACCCGAACCATCATACCAGAAATTATGTTCCTTATCATCAATTTCAACATCCAGGAAGTATATAGTTTTGCCGGCTTCTTCCAACAATTCAGCATCATCAATATCGAAAGAAGCATACTGACCCTTGATCGAAGCCAGGATTGATGCCGGGATCTGGTTATCCTTAAGTTCCCTCTTAAACTTTAGTATTTCCCCTTTCTCATCAATCCAGAAATGACAGTCTTTGTTGTCAACTTCAAAGTCTACATAATAAGTAACTCTCCCTCCTTCTTCAGTTCTTTCTGCGTCATCCAGATCGAAATATTTACACTTCCCTCTTACTGCTTCAATAATTGCAACAGGTACTTCACTCTGCCAGAGATTCTGTTCATGCTTAATAATTTTACCCCTGTCGTCCATCCATATTTTGTTGTCCTTTCCGTTAAACTCAAATTCAACTTCAAAAATTCCCTTATTAAGTTCCCAGTCAATATCTTCAGCATTCGCAAACTTCAGCTGAAAGGCATTTAATATAACAGCCGGAACATTCTTCTGGTGAATATCCTGAGCATAGGTGCAAACAGCCATGGCACTAAGTAGTGTTAAAACAATAATTCTTTTCATAATTATAAGATTTAAGGTAAAATATCGAAACAAAGTAAAAACAGAATCTGGAAAGAATCTGGAATTTCCAGAACCAGTTAGAAACAGCTCGTTTGGGAGTCAAGAAAAGAAATTCAAAATGAAAAACAGAATATTACTGACTCACCTGAAAAGTATGCTTCCCAGTGAAGGAATAGGTCACGGTTAAACCTGAAACATCCGCAATAGCCTTTACAATGGCAAGTCCAAGTCCCGTTGATCCCTTTTTCTTAGGATTCTTATGAAACCTCTCAAACAATTTCTCCTGCGCCAATGCAGGCTCATTACTGGTATTCTCAATTGAAAAAGATGAGATTGATATAGTAATTATTATTTCACCTCCAGGGTGATTGTGTACGATCCCATTTTTTAAAAGATTCATAGCCAACATAACTGCCAGGTCGCGGTTCATCTGAAAAAACCATTCAGCTTCTTCATTAAATTTTATATTAATTTTCCTGAATGCAGCATATTCTAAAAATTCATCTGCTAAACCGGTGAAAATCTCATTGAAGCTCAGGCGTTCCTCCTTAACAAATTGTCTATTCTCAATTTTTGAGAGGAGTAATAAGGATTTATTAAGACCGGATAGGCGTTCCAGGGTTTGGTTGATGTTGCTGATATTTTGTACATGATCCTCTGAGAGATTCTCCGTTTCAGCAAGTAATTCCAATTTGTTCATGCTTATTGCCAGGGGAGTTTGCAATTCATGCGATGCATTTTCAATAAATTGTTTCTGGCTCTGGTAGGTATTGACATTGCTCTTGAGAAGTTTAATTATAGTCTGATTTAGAACTTCAAACTCTTTAATCCTTGTCCTGGCGGATTTAAAAATGGCCCCTTCTCCCAGGCTAAAATTCTTCAGTCCCTCTAATAATTGGTAGAAGGGTTTCCATGCCCTTTTTAGTATAATGTTATTCACCAAAATGATACTGATCAACAGGGCTAGATAAAGCCAGATTAGTGATTTGACAACTTCTCTGATCAAATCATTTTTATCTACCACCGGAGAAATTACCTTCATCTCATAATATCGTCCATCATCATTAGCAAATGCAGTGGTAAGTAATCTTGTTGGTTCAAAAATACTCCTGATAGTAGAGTAAACCAGGGTGTCTTTGTAAGAATCTCTAACCTGCAGGGCATAATCACTCGATACTTCACTGATGATGTAATTCCTTGCAAGAAAATCTTTCTGCTGCACAATCAGGGTATCATCCTTAACCTGATCGATAATAAGAATTTTATAGTTCGCAAGGCCATCATCAATGGTAGCTTTTACCTGGTTCAGCATCTGAAAATAGAAAAGGATGGACCATAAACTGAGAATTGCAAATAACGCAAGTGATAAAAGGAAGAGTGTATAATTCAGCAGTTTCATTAATGGGTTAATTTATAGCCCATTCCATAAACGGCATTGATCTCGATTTCTGCTCCATGATCTTTGAGTTTCTTTCGCAAATTCTTGATCTGAGAATAAATGAAGTCAAAATGATCTGCTTCATCGATATGATCTCCCCAGACATTTTCAGCCAATGCCGACTTACTGACCAGCCTGTTTTTATTGACCAAAAAATAGATAAGTACATCCAGTTCTTTGCGGTTTAAGGTAAGGGAGTTACCATTCACAAAAACCAGCCTGTCGTCTAAGTCTATTCTAAGGTTTTTAAGTTCAAGCATCTTGTTTCCCTCCCTGCTTCTCCTCCTGATAACAGATTTTATCCTTGCGTTCAGCTCAGCTATATGAAAAGGCTTGGCCAGATAATCATCCGCCCCAAGGTTTAATCCCTCTATTTTGTCATCCAGAGAGTTTTTAGCAGAAACAACGATTACACTGTCAGATTTATTGAGTTTTTTTAGCTCCTGCAACAAATCCAGGCCACTTCCACCGGGCAACATGATGTCAAGTAGTATACAATCGTAGTCGTATGAAACAATCTTGTCAAGACCTGTTTCGTAATCTGAGGCTGTTT
>JAUUZM010000173.1 GCA_030589965.1 Bacteroides sp. | reverse complement strand
GTAAAGCAATAAACCATAAACTTAATATGATGAAGCAATACATGAGAACATTATTTATTGGGGTGGCCCTAATGGGAATCACCTTTGGCAGTGGCAAGGCTCAGATAGGAGATATTGGAGCCATCCTGTCCGGGGGAGTGGAAGATGCGGAACTGGTACTTACCGAATACCTAAGGCCCGTTGCAAACTCTCTGGGTGCCAACCTGAATGGGGGCTGGTATAATACAGCCAAGGTACACAGCACCCTGGGATTTGATATAACATTTACCACCAGTATGGCCTTTGCTCCTGATGAAGCGAAGATCTATGAATTTGCCACACTTACCGGCCTTCAAGCAGATCCAAGCGAACCTACAGCAGCTACAGCTGCCGGGGCAAAAGGCATTGGTCCGGATATGGAGTACAACCTTGAGGATCCCACCGGAACCGTATCGGTCCCGTTTTCTTATCCCCACCCCGGTGGAACAGGTGTTGATATGCTGCCTACCCCCATGATTAATGCGGGAATTGGACTGCCCAAAGGATTTGAAATCATAGGCAGATATATGCCCAGGGTAAAGGTCCGGGGATTTGAAACCGGACTCTGGGGAGTCGGAGTCAAGCATGATATTGGGCAGTGGATCCCCTTTGTCAAAAGGGTGCCTGTACTTAATTTTACGCTGATGTACGGCTACACCAATGTGGATGTTCAGGCCAAACTGAACGGAATAACGCCTGAATTTATAGGCGTGCCGGATAATACGACAAATGTGGATTGGGATGACCAGCAGTTTAGTATGATAGCCCAGGGGCATACAGCAAACTTCCTGATCGGAGCCCAGCTTCCGGTAGTTGGTTTCTATGGAGGTATCGGTTTCTCCATGACGCAGACAAATCTGAAGCTGGGTGGATATTACCCGATTCCTACCGTTAATCCGGGTGATCCCCTCAACGGAGTTGCCCCCTTCCTTGAGGTCAACGATGCCTCAGCAGAGATGGGCAAGGACCCCATTGATATAGAGATAAAGAATCAGGATGGTAATACGACCAAGCCACGCTTCAATGTGGGGATGCGGTTTAAATTTACCGTTATTACCATTCATTTTGATTATACCTATGCAAATTATTCAGTTGCAACGGCAGGTCTCGGTATTTCTTTCAGATAGTCAACATACAGAGAATAGCCTGCATCGATGGACTTAAAACCCGTTGAGTGGCATTTTTACCGTGGGAATAAGCAGCAGGAATCCAAGAAGAACGAGAACGATCATAATAGGGGTGATCCACTTCACCCATTTTTCATAAGGGATTCTGGCCACACCAAGTACACCGATCAGTACACCCGAAGTAGGAGTGATCATATTGGTAAACCCATCTCCCAGCTGGAAGGCCATTACGGTAGCCTGTCTGGAGATGTTGATTAAATCAGAAAACGGAGCCATTATTGGCATGGTTAGGGCTGCTTTAGCTGAGCCGGAGGGGATAACTACATTGATTACGGTCTGGATTACGTACATGATGCCGATGGAGGCAATTTCCCCCATTTCCTTCATGCTTCCGGCCATACCATGCAGGATTGATCCAATAATCTTTCCATCTTCCAGTATAATTATGATCCCACCTGCGAGTCCAACTATAAATGCAGCGGATAAAATATCCTTTACGCCCTCGAGAAATAGTTTGGTGATCCTGTTCGGGGAGTAATTCATCGCAATACCGGAAAATATTCCCATGGCAAAAAAGAGGCTGGCAATCTTCATCATATACCACTGGTATCCCATTACCCCAACGATCAGGAAGAGGATGGTGAATCCGAGGAGGGTGAGCTGGAAAAAATGGACTGATTTTCTAAGGCTCATGATTCCAGCGAAACCAAACAATGCGGTCAGAATGGGAACCAGCGGGGCAATCAGGGAAGATCCCGAACCCGATTCGGGATCCCCAAATGTCAATGTGGTCTGTGGGTTAAATACCGAAAACAGGATTAGTCCGGCGAAAACAATCCCATAACTTATCCAGGCTGCCACCGGGGTTTTGTATTCAATAGCCCCAATATCATCTGCTTTCCCTTTTTCACGCCAGTACTCATCTTCCTTGTACACCGGTGAATGAGTGGGATCTTTTTTGATCCGCCTGGCATAGATCAAAACCAGGGATATACCTACAACATTGATCACCAGCCAGCAAAACATCCGGTATTCGAGTCCGCTGAAAAGAGGCAGTTCAGCTATGCCCTGAGCGATCCCAATGGTAAAGGGATTAAGTATGGCACCGGCAAATCCGAGTCCGGCCGCTACAAAACACATGCTGACCCCGACAATGGAATCATAACCCATGGAAATGGAGAGTGGTACCATAATAATAACAAAGGCAATGGTTTCCTCACTCATTCCAAAGACTGCCCCGAATACAGAAAAGAGGATCATAACGAGGGTAATGATGATGTTCTGTACGCCCAGGTAACGGAGCCAGCGAAACCTTTCCAGACGGGTAGAGAAGCGGATAAAAGAGAAGATCCCCACATCTATAGCCTTGCTTGAATTCATGATCCAGAAAGCACCTCCTATCATCAGGATAAGGACGATAATACCGGACTGCCGGACGAATCCATTAAAAATCGAAGAGAATACCTGCCAGGATTGAGGACTGCCCTCTACTTCCTGGTAGATCATTTCAGTTAATTCCCTGCCATCCACGGTATGTGTTTTTTCCACGTATTCACCGCTGGGAATGATCCAGGTCAATATGGCGGCAAGCAGAATAACATAAAAAACAATTACGTAGGTATGGGGGATCTGGCGTTTCATCTTCCGAAAATACTAAAAAAAGAATAGTATTTTTACTTTGAAGTCCAACTCAAAATGGCAACAGAAAAAAATATCAGAAACGATAAGAGGATACTCGTGAAATATCGGGAACTGCTTACTCTGGGTGAACATAAGCTGGATGAAAAAGATTTCAGGATGCTTAAGGATGCCACCAGCCTGGCACTTGATGCATGCGAGACAATGCCTGAAAAGATGGATGACTTTGCAATATTCCACTCACTGGGTGTGGCGAGGATTGTTGCAGGTGAAATGGGACTGGGCGTTACTTCCATTGTTTCTGCTCTCTTATTTGATTTTTACCTGGAAGGCAGGATCAGCAATGAAGACGTGGCAAAGATAACAGACAATACGGTTGTTCAGATCGTTGAAGGAGTAGTAAAGATTTCTCTGGTTGATACAAATAAATCAGATAACCAGGGTGAAAATCTCAGGAACCTTCTCTTAACGCTCTCCAGCGATATCCGTGTGATCCTTATTAAGTTGGCGGACCGCCTCCATGTGATGCGGAATCTCAATACCCTTGACCGTACTGAACAACTCAGAATATCTGCCGAGACGTTTTACATCTATGCACCTATTGCGCATAGAATGGGACTGTATAATATGAAGTCCGAGATGGAAGACCTGCATCTCAAATACACCAACTCAAAAGCATACAGGGAGATCGTCGACAGACTGCAGGAAACAAAAGCCAGCCGTGAGAAATTTATTACAGAGTTTATTTTACCCCTGAAGAATAAATTTGAAGCCGAAAACCTTGACTTTGAGATAAAAGGAAGGACCAAGTCCGTTTACTCCATCTGGAACAAAATGCGAAGCCAGAATGTTGATTTCGAGGAGGTATATGATCTTTTTGCCATCCGGATAGTCCTGGATTCTGATCTGGAAAAGGAGAAATCAGATTGCTGGAAGGTTTATTCCCTCGTGACCGACCTTTATCAGCCAAACCCGAACCGTCTTCGCGATTGGATCTCCGTTCCCAAATCAAATGGATACGAATCCCTTCATACGACTGTTGTTGTACCCGGGGGGAAATGGGTGGAGGTCCAGATTCGCAGCCATAGAATGAATGAGCTTGCTGAAATGGGACTGGCCGCGCATTGGAAGTATAAGGGTGGTACCGAGCGGAAGGAGATGGAGGATGCCCTGAACCGGGTAAGGGAAGTGCTTGAGAGTCCGGCTCCGGAAGCAGGCGACATAATTGACGATTTCAAGCAGAGTATTTATAATAAGGAAATTTTTGTTTTTACCCCCAAAGGAGATCTGAGAAAGTTTGCCGCAGGTGCCACCGTACTTGATTTTGCCTTCGATGTACATACACAGGTCGGAGTGAGCTGCATGGGGGCCAAAGTCAATGGGAGAACCGTCCCCATCCGCCATGAACTGGCGAACGGAGATAAGGTAGAGATCATGACGGCCAAGAGCCAGAAACCCAAGCAAGACTGGTTACAATTTGTGCAGACCTCAAAAGCAAGGACGAAGATTAAGCAGGCTCTCCAGGAATCAAGGCTTAAGGAAGCGGATAACGGGCGGGAAATGCTGAAGAGAAGATTCCGCAACTGGAAGCTTGAATTTGAGGATGTGAATATCAATAAACTTTTACGGCATTATAAGCTGAAGACGGCAACGGACCTTTATTTCATGGTAGCTACGGAAAAGATTGATTTGATGCAGGTGAAGGAGCTTCTTCAGGAAAAAGAGAAGCCGGTTCCGGCTCAGAAGACCACAGAAATAGGTGAGGAGGCCGTGGAAAAAATGGTTTCAGGTTCGCAGAGGCAGGGTGACTACCTGATCATTGATAAGAGCCTGGACAGGGTGGAATATAAACTGGGGAAATGCTGTAACCCGATTTACGGCGATGAAATTTTCGGATTTGTAACGGTCAGCGCAGGGATCACCATCCACAGAGTATCCTGTCCGAATGCAGGCCAGCTGATTTCCAGGCATGGTTACCGTATTGTTAAGGCCCAGTGGGCAGATACAGGAGAAGAAGTTTATCTGCCTGCTTCCATCAGGGTGACCGGGGTGGATGATATTGGTATCCTCAGCAAGATCTCTGATACCATCTCGAAAGACCTGAAGGTGAATATGCGTTCGGTATCCATCGATACTAGCAACGGGGTTTTTGAGGGCACACTGACCCTGTTCGTCAAGGATACCGGCCATTTGGATGTCCTCCTTAGGCGACTCGGTAAAATAAAGGGAGTTATGAATGTATCACGAATGGAAATTTAAATACTATGAGCTTATTAATATTAGCCCTGGCACCCGTACTGCTCGTTGCATTCTACATTTATCTTCGGGATAAATATGAGCGTGAACCCATTGCCCTGTTAGTACTCGCCTTTGTCGCGGGATGCCTGATTGTCATCCCTGTAAGTATTGTGGAGAGCCGGCTGTCTGTTCCGGCTCAGTCCATGCAGAATTACGCATCGGCCGGGTGGACTGCTTTCGTGGTCGCTGCATTCACGGAGGAATCGTTCAAATTCCTTGCCCTGATGATATTGTTCTGGGACAATAAAAATTTCAATGAAAAATTTGACGGGATTGTCTATGCTGTTTTTATTTCGTTGGGGTTCGCGGCAGTTGAGAATATCATGTATGTGATGGATGGAGGAGCCAGCGTTGGAATTCTCAGAGCCTTTACTGCTGTACCTGCACATGCGCTATTCGGGATAGTGATGGGCTACCAGACCGGATTGGCGAGATTCTTTCCAAAAGAAAAATCCTGGAGGTTATTCCTTGCCCTGGCATTGCCCATCCTGTTACATGGCATATACGACTTCATCCTGATGTCAGAACATCCATTACTTCTTCTGGTCTTTATTCCCTTCCTGGTTTTTTTGTGGATTTACGGCTTTCGCCGGATGAAAGATTTATCTGATCGATCCGTATTCAGGGTATTTACCGGGAAAAAGTAGACGATACCTAAAAATCTGTTTATGTTTCAGGGCTTTAGAATCAAAATCCCGGAATCCCTGCTATAATCCCTTTTGATGTTTATATTATTTAGAATCAGTTTGAATAAGAAGAATAAGACCTGAATGTCTTTTTTGTATACATTTGATAATCAGAAATTTCAAACTTCTAATCAAAACACATAATTATGAAAAGGATTTTTATTATTGCTTCTTTTTTAAGCGTTTTTCTTCTTGCAGGAGCACAGGAATCATATGTAATGTATGAGACCATGTACATGAAGCCAAAGGCTGACAAATTGGAGGAATTCAATGATGCTCTTACAAAGCATAACAAAGAGTTTCACGCTGAAGGCGCCAGCAAAGTATTCATCCGTTACGTCATTAACGGTGACCATGCAGGTGAATACGTATGGGTAATGGGACCGACCACCTGGACGGATCTTGATAATCGCCCTGACGATAAAGCTCATACAGATGACTGGAACGAAGTTCTGCCTTATCTGGACGAAGTTTCAGAAGTTGAGTATTGGAGAATGTCCAATGAACTCTCTTATTTTCCTGAAGGATATACCGGAAGTTCCAAGATCCATGTTCGTACATGGGATGTAAAACCAGGCAAACGGGATGAGGTTAAAAAGGTGCTTGAGCAGGTTACTGCTGTTTACAAGGAAACAAAAGACAAGAATCCCTGGATGATTTACTACAATCAATTTCAGACAGGTAACGGAAGAGATATTTCAGCTGTCGCTGGATTTGAAAAATGGGCAGAATTTGATGAGGAAAGTACCTGGGAAAAGGATTTCGAGAAAGTACACGGGGAAGGTTCCTGGGATATGGCCATGGAATTTATGAGGGAGAATACAACTATGAAAGAGGAGGTTCGTGAGTTGGTTCCGGAATTAAGCGGAACTTCATCCCTGAGATAAAAAATTACCAAATTTACTAAGGGGCTGTCTCATTTGATTGAGATGGCCTTTTTTACAAGGAATAGTATTGCCAGTAAAAAGAGTATGGTTCCCGGCACCGGTGCGTCTTCCCACAAAACTCCGCCTATCCAGAACTTCATTCCCCAAAGGGCAGCATACCAGATTATGAATCCTGCGGCAGCCCATCCTTCCCTGTTGATCCACATCAGGCTATATGCCGCTCCGAAAAGAATGAGTAGACCTATAGCCAGAATATTTTCCCAGGTGTTCGTACCTGGAAACCATCCGGAAGCAACTACAATCAGGTAGATGGATACCAGGTATCCCAATAGAAAACCGCTTGTAAGTGCTCTTAGAACCCAGAGATAAGGCTCTGGTTTATTATTTATATTATTCAT
>JAUUZM010000150.1 GCA_030589965.1 Bacteroides sp. | reverse complement strand
GTAAAACAAGGGAACAACCAATGTTTTATTGTCATCAGAAAAATACATAGTATCTCCATAATGCTTTTCATTATCCGAATAAACAATGGTCCTAATTTCTCTTCCTGTTTTAACATCCCAAAGCCTGATATTTCTAATTAGCAATGTTGCCAGCATACTTTTATCATGGCTGAAGCAAACACTTCTCCCTTCACCATAACCTGATGAAATTACCAATTCAACCTTCTGTGAAAAACCAATGGATAAAGAAATAAAACAGAAATTGAATAGGACTAAATTTGTTATTCTTTTGATCATAATTATTCTATTTTTGATATAATAATTATTGATGTGGGGAATCGAAACCCTGTTACCAGGATTAAAACCTGGCGTCCTAACCCCTAGACGAACGGACCGTTTTTTTTCTTTTTAGGCAAATAGTGAAATTGATATGTGCTATTCGTGGTGGCTGTCAAAGAAATTGGTTCATTTGAATTATTCCATTATAAACTGGCCAGTGTATTGTTTACCGCTCACCCTTTCTTCTATGATATAATTATATATTCCATCAGCATATTGGCCAATGTGGATGGATGTTTCGTTGTTATGAATATCCATCTTGATTGATTTCAGAATGTATCTGCCATTAAGATCCAAAATCGAAATATATAAATCGGTACTTCGTAGTTTTTCGGGTATTCTAAAAGTGATCCAGTCATTTGTCGGGTTGGGATAGACCTGGAATTTGCCCGCTTGAAGGTTAACCGCCTGAACGGCCAGGTAACCTACCGGGTCAGAGGTCTGCATGCACCCCTTAGTATCTGTAACCCGGACGGAATATTCTCCATCCTTATTTGCTGCCAGGCTGAAGTTATTTGCATCCTGGATGAGCACATCGTTGTGATACCACTGGTAATTCTGAAAGTCTTCCGGGGCGGAAAGTATATTCACATTCAGGGATACGGATATTTCAGGAAGCGAATTCGAAGTAATGTTTACCGGATCAGAGCTGCCTGTACAAGCTTCATTTCTTTCTACATTTAAAGTATACGCTCCTGTTTCTTTCACATAAATAATTGAGTCATGCATATTTTCCAGGGCAGATCCATTCCTGTACCAGGTATAGCTGAGCGCTGTGTCTGACATGCACCTTAGCAAAACAGAGTCTCCCTGGCAGATCTCTGCAGCTCCACCCAGGCTAATTTCAATGGATTGGTATGGATTAACGGTAACCATTACCTCGGGATCCTTATTTGCCTCCCTGTTACCTACACTATCAATACCAACTGTATAGAAACGGTAGCTGCTGCAGCTATCGCCGGTAAATAAATAACTAGTGTCAGAGCTTGCCAGAACTTCCTCGAATGGTTGTTCGTCTTTTGAAACATACAGAATGTAATTCCTGATTCCTGAATGATTGTCCTGACCGGACCAGGCCAAGGGAATTTCACCTGTCTCCAGTGTGGCTGAGAAGGCGTCCATATGGCTGCTGGGTGCCTCCCTGTCAATATGGTTGATCCAGGCATTGGTCAGGATGGGCTCATTGCTGTCAAAAATTATTGATGCATGGCTCCCCAAACCGGTACCGGTTGAAAGGTCAAGGTTTGGCTGAACAAGGTATCCAACATCACCCTGGCCTTCCGGGTGATTTACATTCGGAGGAAGGAATCCGGCCAATGGGTCTGTCACAGGTTGATGGTGTAAGGTGTCAAGAGAAGTAAATGTCCATCGTATCAGTCCGCTGGCTTCGTCGAGGTTCCCGGAAATGAGCAGCAGCAGATCGTTCGCCGGCCTGAGGTCGACTTCTATTTCAAATGAAGGTGTATAAGGAGGAACATTGAACGTTGTGTCCCCTACGCTTATTGGCAGAAAACTGAAAGATGAAAAATCCCAGTGTTCAGGGATTAGCTGATCTGTGATATAAACATTCTGGGCTGCTGCGGTTGCGCTGTCAACATTTTCGAAATAAATAGAAAAGACTGATGGATTGGTCCCGCTGTGGAATTTGAGATCTGTATAACCTTCAGGTCCTGCTTTTTCATTCGGATCCATGGAGTTAACGCAAGAAACGGAGGTAGCTGCTTTCTTTCCATAGGGTTTCGGCATCAGAACTCCCGCACAATCATTAACTACCCCTGCTTGACCTACACCATCCATTATTGTTCCAAGTGCGTCCGCAGTTTTTGTTACCAGGGTTCCTCCAGGCAGAAAGCTTACGGCACATTTCCCCAGGTCCCAGCCCATCCCAGCTAAAAAATTTCCCCAGGTCTGTGGCTTTCCATTTAAATCCTTGGAGTATTGCTGGAATCCCCCCATGACTAGCTTTATGCCACCCTGTACACATGCGCCACCGGGCAAAAATCCCACAAGTTCATTGGCAACACCCCACAGGCAATCCTCCATCCCGGCATCCATTTTTAATCCTGCGTCTGCCGTCGCCGATGCACTCTCACCATTGCATTTAGGCGTTGCCAGTAGTTCCATGTAAGAGGTTCCTGCCTGGGGACTGCTGCCAATTCCGATATTCCCTTCCTTTGGAGGAATAGTAATCAGGATGGGAATTTTATAAACACCCGCATCTTTTGGAAATATATCAGGAACATTATTCTCAAAGTAATCTTTATCTACGGGAGCTTCCCAGGGAACCCAGTCCGGGTAGTGCACATACTGGTTCTCCGGTTTAAGGTACATCTCACCTTTCAAGGTAAGCATCAGGGGTACAACCAGGGTATCGCGATTATAGGCACCGTAGTACATTTTGATTTTTTGGGGTTTACCCGGCCTTGTCATTTTCCTTCCAATAAGCTGTATCCACATATCCCTGTCTTCATCTTTCCCGTAAAGGGTAAGGTCATTAACAGTATACGCAGGAATAAGTTCAGTTCCAGGATGTGAAGAGGAACTTAAATTACTTATGGAATCGAACTTTCCCTGAAAACTTGATTCTAACCACCGGACCACCCAGTATCTTGCGTTGCCGTCTGGTCTTAATTCGTTTTTGAAATTAATATCCAAAAGTCCGGCAAGTGATGCCGTGTTTGTCGTAAGCTGATCATAGCCTGAGCGTGGACTATAACCACCAATGTCTATTGATAAGATTCCTGATGTATCCTGCCTGTAATCTCCTGTAATAAAAATGATTCCGAATGTTGTGGTGTCGAATCCCGGATCTACCAATCCCTTATTAATAACATTGGCATGGATATATCCATCCCCCTTGAGTTCCCCACCTTCGATAACAAGGTCCACCGGAGAAGTAAAATGACCATAATCCAACAGCATGGACCCACCATATTGGGTAAATTGACCGTTTGAAATGCTTCCGGTAATGTCGAATGTACCCTGCCGGATTATTACCTCACCATAATTATTAAAATTAAACGCGGAATGCTGGTTGTTGGAATTGGTCCCATCCGCAACGAAGATTCCATTCTCGAGGTTGTTGAATTCGGGGAACTTACCGCCCATCCCGAATGATCCTCCCAGGAGTTGCGCGTTACCTGAAAGAGTAAAGATCCCTTCATTATTAACCATGGCATTGCTGGTAATAGTGAATTTCCCATTATCAAAGCTGATATTTCCGTAATTATGCAAGCTTCTCTGCCATAAAAACATATTTGAATTTTCTTTCAGAACGAGCACCCCGGAAGTATCAATAATAAGCTCTGCGGTATCTTTAAAAGTGCCGTCAAGGATGAACATTGTGTCAGAAACAGTTAGTGAACCCATGCCCCTGATTTCACCTTTTTCGAAAAAAGTGCCCGGAGGGAAAGTAAAATCATTGCTGAGATTTAGGTAGGCTCCTGTAATACTGAGATCGCCATTTATCATGAGATCAACACTATCTGCGAAGGCATGATTCCCGGCAGCAAAATTGAGCAGGGTGGAATCACCGCTGTGAATCTTTCCTGCGTATGTACCCGAACATTCAAGATTAAGTGTTCCGCTGCTGATATCCAGAAGTCCCTCGTTCTCAAACTGAATCCATGTGGTAAACAGCGTGGTCCCCACATCCCCTGTTTTTCTGATGATCCCGGATGGATGATTAATTATTTTGGGTGGCACTCCACTACTAAGTAAGGATGCACTGTTTCGTATTTCAAATGTCCCTCTATTGTGGATTTCGGGCCCAGGGGAACCCCCAAATAGTATATTTCCAGGGCCCCTCCAGGTCAGTGTTCCATAGTTGTAAAGCTTTCTTGATTGAAATTGCAGGTCGGTTTCGGAATCGAACAGGCAGTTTGCAGCACTGTCAATTATTAGGTTTCCTGCATCAAAAAGGCGTCCTCCTCTCCATGTAAAGGAGGAATCCACGAAAATAGTCCCTGTACCATAAAAATCGCCGGAATTTATTTCCAGAAATGGAATATGTACTGAATCAGAGGAATAGGTAAACTTACCTCCAGAGAACTCCAGGCTGTCTCCAAAACTTATTACATCCCCTGAAAAACTGATGTAAGCTCCCCTTATATGAGTTTTTCCATCTACCTTATAGGTTCCCCCGAAATTTGTAACATAGGTGGGTCCGCTTGCATAAAATTCAACATCACCGTTGCTTTTCAGCAAGGACCCAGGGTTCCAGACCTGTTCCGCCGTTCCGATTTTCAGGAATGAGCTGTTCTTAACCTCAAGGGTCCCATTGGATATCCCGTTCGAATAAATCTCCAGTGATCCCTCAAGCACTTCAATCAATCCATCGTTATTAAGTTTCAGAAAATTACCCAGGGTAGTAAGACTTTCAGGATTTAGTTTTCGGATGATGCCCGTACTGAGATTGTTTATTTCGGGAAAACTTCCTCCCCCCCATGAAAGAGTTGAATTATTGCTTAATTCCATTAAACCGGAATTTTCGACAATGGAAGCAGTGGACAGAATCCAATCCCCCTCGCCGGTCCAGCTAAGAATCCCCAGATTGGCGAGTTTCACCCCAAGCAGGGTATGATCCAGGTTGGAGCTTATATTCAAAATACTTCCCGCATCGACAACAAACACTCCGCTACCATTTATAGTGCCTCCGGTCCATTCCATTTCATCAATCAGGATCAAGGTATCTGTGATGGTAAGTTTACCCCCATTCAAATGAATACCGGCAATGAGGATTTTCTGATCAGCCGGGGCCTGTATGGTGCCTCCATTTAAATTAACCGTATCATTTATTCCCGGTGTCCCACTGGGAGACCAGTTACTTGTGTTGCTCCATTCCTGGGTTGAAGCGCCCGTCCAGGTATAATTGACCTGGGACCAGGAGAGGAAATAAACTAACAGAAAACTCAGGGTTACAAATATCCGCTTTGGGGAAAACATCATTGTTGAGACCAGTTTCATAATTGAAATTTTATATGTAAGTAACAAATATTATCCCGGTTGGATAAATTTATCGCGAACCTACTTCTTTAAAAAAGCCTAATTTTAATTAGGATTAATTCCAGATAGGAGAAACATAAAAGGCTGATATTCTGGAGAAAATATTGAAATCAATCCCTGAAAGGCATGATTTGCTATTCAAGGATTTTGAAGGCCAAAGAAGGGATATTCTCACCGTCAAAATTACCGGAGGTCATTATGAGAAGGTTGGTGGTGGACCAGTCCCTTGTCAGCAAATCGTTCATTAGTTTCTTTGCATCTGAATAGACTTTGAAGTCCTTGTTTTCCTTATTGCCCCCGCTGAATGCAATTTCTACCTGTTCAGCTGTGAGTTCCGGCAGTTTTTTATGCTCTTCGGTTTTTGGATTGAAGTAAACTACCGCAGTGTCTGCTGCATCAATGGAGGTTTGTTTACCATGCCTTATCAGCCCGGGTCAGAGTAAGTGACAGGTTGTGTCCAGGCCACTTCAAATTCTCCCTCGTAGTTGGGATTTTCCTTTGCCCGGCTGGAGATCACTTTAGCCCTGACAAACGAGATATCCTTATTAACTTTAAACTCCGATGCCGGACCTTTGCTCTCCAGCAGTACCTTTGCAAAACTCTCACCCCGCCTGCAACCGATAAACAAGATCCGGTATTCCACCCCGGGATCAGGATTTACGGTTACTTTTAATAGCTGGTTCTCATATGTGACGGTATTTAAGCTTACCCCGGTGGATGAATAAAATTGCCCGGTTTCCATTGACTCTATCAGAGATTCTGCATCAAGTTTATCAGCCTTAACCATGATCCATCCTCTTCCGGAATTTGCCCATCGTAAACCCTTTCTGTGGTAATGATGGCTGTCGTCCGTTGCAAGTCCAAAGATCAGGGGCTGCCCTTTTTCCATATAGGCAATATTAATAAGGTCCCACATTTGTTCGACGCTGATATGCAAAGAATCCCCCATGTTATGAACCGCCGGATGTCCATTATACACCTCGAAGAATCGCTCGCCTGTTAATGCTGCAAAATCTTCGGCTGTAAGTGAATATTTAAAATTGGGGTGGGCTACATGCACCATCATTGGCATGCCGGTCTTTTCCTTTTGATCCAGAACGGCATTTATATTGTTTTGCAAAATCTCGATTACGCTTTCACCACCCTGGGGTGGGATTAATTGCTGAATATTTGAGGCATTCAGATGGATGGCTTTATCTTCATATCTGTCCGTTATCTCCTCTGATTGCAACATTAAAAACCGACCCTCCTCTTCAAACAATGGTTTATACTCCCGAAATGTTTTAAGTTTTACCTCCAGCCTTCCCGAATCTTCACGGTAATTGACCCAATCCTCACCGTATTGCTTCAGATAATCCTCAAAAGCTTTACGGTTCACAGGTTGATCAGGAATACTCTTCCAAAAATCCCCTTCTGCCAGTATATTATGATCGGATAATGCAATAAAATGATACCCATTTGATTTATACCAGTCCATAATCGACTCAGGAAAATCATTGCCATCACTCCAGTATGAATGTGTATGTAGATTTCCCTTATACCATTCGAGATCTGATACGCCCTTCTCCACACAGCCGCTAAAGAGGATAATGAGAAGACCCGCTATTACGAGGCTGTGAAATAATCGGTTGAACTTGTTTTTCATCGGCGGTGCAAGTATAAGAAATTTTTGACTCCTCTTAATTGAATTGAATGGTTTCACGTTCAACAACAATAAAGGGATAATCGGCTATAACTACCTCTTCAAGTACAGATCCCTTATCCGTATTATTTATCTTAATCTCATACACTTCTCCCGTCAGGGGATCGAGCATCACCGGATCTTTGAAATTTATTCCTTCTAAACGGATCGATACTTTTGCCAGTTTCGCCAGGTTTTCCTGCATGTTCCATGGTAACCACCAGGCCAGAAGGTTATTCCCATTTTCAGCAGAATATGTGGCTACAAGGGGTACGGAAGGGAAAACGTCTTCATATTCACCTATGCCGTAAAAATCGCCCTGGTCAAGCACATCTACATGATATTTGACCGGATGAGGTTTATATTCCTGTGCCCATACAGCACAAAGGTTCTGATAAGCATAGAATGCCGGCTTTGGTTTATAATCTTCCCTGAAAAGGATACACTTTTCATTTACCCCATCGTAATGTACCCTGCTGCCGTTTCTTTCCGGATAACCAAAGATTGAATCCGTATGCGAGAATTCATTCCTGTTTAAATCCGGTGTCATTGTTCCGTAATGTGCCAGTAAAAAATAATTGCTCAGT
>JAUUZM010000280.1 GCA_030589965.1 Bacteroides sp. | reverse complement strand
TGGAAACAAATCGAATGCCGAAGCTTGGAAGTAGGATTAAAAAAGCTCAGCAATTACTAAAGCATTTATATCAAATACCAATTACAGATTCCAGGCAGGTAGCTGAAATCCTGAATATTGCACCCTCTTCAGCTAACCGTTTGATAAAAGACATGGTTGATTTAAGAATACTTGAAGAAATGACAGGTTTCAAACGCAATCGAAAGTATATATTTACTGAATACTTCAGGATTTTTAACCAACGGGCACCTGAGGATTAGACCAAAATGGCAAAATAGAACTCAACTATTCAGAATATGATATGCAACAAACCATTCAGATAAGTACCCCTGCCCACAACGGCCTCTACGATATCACCCGGCAGGTGGAGGCCATCGTATCCGAATCAGGCATCCAGACCGGTATGGTCAATGTGTATGTACAGGGTGCCACAGCCGGAATTATGATACAGGAGAACTGGGATGAATCAGTTCAAAGGGATGTGGTAAGTCTTCTGAACAAGCTTATCCCCAACGGAGTATGGGAGCACGATAGGCAGGATGGGAACGGAGATGCCCATCTTAAGGCAGGTATCGTGGGTCCTTCTGAAACCATTCCAATCCTAAATGGAGAAATGGGACTGTCTACCTGGCAAAATATTTTTCTCTGCGAGTTTGACGGTCCCAGGTCTGCCCGCAGCATAGTTGTTACTATAGTTCCGGTCTGAGTTTATCAGGAGGATGTGAAATGAGATTGGATTAATGGCTTACTTTGAATTCAGAAAATCAATGTTCCGGCGGAGGCCTGAATATTTGGTTCTTTTAAATGCTGAACCTTCAAAGATCCGGTTAAAACTCTGTTCATCAAGATTTATCCAATCTTCCCGGGTCATTTCCAGTAAACCGGGTCTGGGTTTGAGTCCAGTTTCACTGTGGGTGTGGGAATTTTTGTTCCAGGGACAAACATCCTGGCATATATCACATCCGAATACCCGGTTTTCCATTTGTTGCCTGAATTCTTCCGGAATGGAATCCTTTTTTAGTTCTATTGTCAGGTAGGATATACAGCGGGATCCATCTACACTGCGTCCGGGGAGGATGGCGTTCGTTGGACAGGCATCTATGCATCGGGTGCAGTCACCGCAATACTCATTCATAGGTTTATCCGGGGAAAGGTCGAGGTCCGAGACAATTACCCCGATAAAGAAAAAGGAGCCATATTTTCGATTCAGCAGCAGGGAATGCTTACCAATCCATCCCAGTCCGGCGAGCCTGCCCCATGCCCTTTCCATCACCGGTGCTGAATCTACGAATACCCTGCCAGAAACCTCGCCGAATTCGGTCTGCATCCAGCTGAGCATTGTTTTCAATTTCTTGCGGACGATCTTATGATAGTCTTTGCCGTACGCGTATTTGGAAACAAGGGGTGCCTGCGGATCAGACTGTATGGCATCAGTATGGTAATTTTGCAATACTATAATCAGGGTGCGGGCTCCATCGACAAGTTTTCGGGGATCAACCCGTTTCTCGAAATGGTTTTCCATATACCCCATCTCTCCGTGAAATCCGTTTTCAAGCCAGGCTTTCAGCCTCTCTTTATCATTTTCAAGGGTCTCAGCTCTGGCAATGCCGCAATCAAGGAAGTCCAGTTCCCTGGCCTTCTGTTTGATCAACTGGCTGTATTGGGCAGGATTTTCCATGAAAATGTATGGCTGGTCTACAACAAACCGAGCTCCAGTCTGGCTTCTTCAGTCAGGTTCGATTCATCCCATGGTGGATCGAAAGTCAGCTTCAGGTCCACCGATTTTACCTCTTCCACAGCTTCAACTTTCTGCTTTACTTCATTGATAATATCATCTGCCATTGGACAATTGGGAGCCGTAAGGGTCATCCGGATTTTGACATTATTCTCTTCGTCTGCATCAATCTCATAAATGAGTCCGAGGTCATAAATGTTTACTGGGATTTCCGGGTCGTATATATTTTTGAGGACCTTAATTACTTCATCCTCTATTTGTAAAAACTCATTTTCAGGTACCATATCATTCTGCTTTTTAACCTAATCTGTAATCACTTAATCCTGTAATCCACCCTTCTTATGCTTGTTCATTCTCAAGTTTCGTCTGGTAAGCAAGGGCATATAATTTCATCTTTTTTACCATGGCCAGCAATCCGTTTGAACGGGTAGGTGAAAGATTTTCCCGAAGTCCGATACGTTCAATAAAAAACAGATCGGCATCCAGTATATCTTTTGGTTGATAGCCCGAAAGAACTCTTACCAGCAGGGAAACAATACCCTTGGTTATGATGGCATCTGAATCGGCTGTGAAATTTATCTTACCCTCCTCAAGGTCTGCTTTTAGCCATACTTTGGACTGGCACCCGCTGATCACATAATCAGTGGTTTTAAATTTTGGATCCAATATTGGAAGTTCGTTACTGAGTTCAATGAGATAATTATACTTGTCGAGCCAGTCATCAAAAACTTCAAATTCGCTGATAATATCTTCCTGTTTTGTTTCTATTGCCATTTGGGGAGGATTTTCATGCAAAGATAATCATTGATTGATTCTCATCCGAACATTTTAATAACCCGGAGGATCCCATCATAAAGACGGTCAATTTCATCTTTAGTATTATAAAAAACCAGGCTTGCCCTTAGGGTTCCTGTAATCTTAAAATGGTCCATAACCGGTTGGTTACAGTGAGTGCCGGTCCGGACAGCAATTCCCAGTTTGTCAAGAACCATACCTGCATCATAGGGATGTATATTGTCAAGCAGGAAGGAAATAATGCTGATTTTTTCAGGGGATCGGCCATAGATCTCCAGTCCATCTATTGCCATAAGTTTTGTCGTTGCATATTCCAGAAGGCTGTGTTCATAATCCCTGATGTTGTCAAGTCCAACTCCGGAGATATAATCAAGCGCTGATGCAAGTCCGGCTGCCCCAATATAATTCATGGTCCCTGCCTCAAACTTAAAAGGTAACTCGTTGTATGTAGTCTTTTCAAAGCTCACGCAATCCACCATGTCTCCTCCTCCCTGGTAAGGGGGTAAGTCGTATAAGAGCTCCTCCTTCCCGTAAAGGATACCAATCCCATTCGGTGCGTACACCTTATGGCCGGAGAAAGCATAGAAATCAGCGTCCAGATCCTGGACATCGATTTTACCATGCTGAACAGCCTGGGCCCCGTCAACCAGGACCGGGATATTCCGGGCATGTGCCAAACTTATAATCTCCTTTACAGGGTTTATGGTACCCAGGGTATTGGAAACATGATTAATGGCAACGATCTTTGTTTTGTCTGAAAGAAGTTTACCATATTCCTCCATGATCAGTTCTCCTTTCTCATTGAAGGGGATTACCCGGAGTTTCGCTCCTTTTCGCTCACACATCATTTGCCAGGGGACGATATTGGCATGGTGTTCCATCTCCGAAACGATTACCTCGTCTCCTGAGGAAACATATTTTTCCCCAAAGGAAAAGGCTATTGTATTTATCGAACCTGTCGTTCCACTGGTAAATATGATCTCGTTCGTTGACCTGGCATTTAAAAACTTCCGGACCGTTTCCCTGGAGTTTTCATAGGTCTCCGTTGATTTTTCACTCAGATAATGGATGCCACGATGAATGCTGGCATTTTCCTCCTCATAATACCTTCGTATGGTTTCGGTTACCTGGAGTGGTTTCTGGGTAGTTGCCCCATTATCGAAGTAGGCTAAAGGATGTCCGTGAACCTTTTGAGAGAGGATCGGGAAATCTTTTCTGATCTTATCTACGTTGAATTCCATGCGACCGGGTTTTAAAGGGGCAGGGGAAGATCCCCGCAGGCCATGGAACAATTATTGCATCTGGAGAGCTCACCCCTTAGACGCTTGTCTACCAAGTCATTGATCCGGTCTTTTAAGGGAATAACCTCGATTTTGTCAATTACCTCATGGGCAAATGCATAAAGCATCAATAGCCTTGCTTCCTTCCTTGGGATGCCTCTGCTTTGCATATAGAACAGAGCATTTTCATCAATCTGGCCAGTTGTGGCTCCATGGCTGCAGCGTACATCATCGGCATAAATTTCAAGCTGGGGCTTGGTATTCATTTTTGCCTCATCCGACATGAGGATGTTGTTATTTGTCTGGTAGGCCAGGGTTTTCTGTGCATCGGGGCGAACCAGGATCCGGCCGTTGAAGGCACCTGTTGCCTGTTCGTCCAGAATACCTTTAAATAGCTGTGTGCTGATACAATTGGGTTTAGCATGATCGATGTTCACGTAATTATCAATATGCTGATTCCGGTCAGCCAGGGACAAACCATAAACCTGGCTGTCACAACCTTCAGCATTCAGCAGCACATGGGTGTTGTTTCGTATGGTCCCTCCATGTAGGGTGATGGTGTTGGACTTAACCGTACTGTCTTTTTCCTGGTGAATAAAGAGATTGGTGATCAGGTTTGAGTTAAGGTGCTCGTTCTGGATTCTGGAATAATTAAATTTTGCACCAGGACCAGCATAAATTTCAGTCACCGAATTTGTTAGGAAGCGGAATGGAGAGAGAGTATGGTCACATACAATTACCTCTGCACTTGCATTGTCTTCCAGAATAAAAAGGTTCCGGTAATGCAGAAGGGTGTCAATACCGGTCATTGGCAGATTCACTACCTGGAGGGCATCATCCAGGGTTTGTCC
>JAUUZM010000200.1 GCA_030589965.1 Bacteroides sp. | reverse complement strand
TCAGACAGGTGATCGCCATTGATATTGATCAGGATAAACTGGACATGGCACTTTCCATGGGTGCTACCTATGGGTATAATCCAGAAACTACTGATGCTATATCAGAGGTCAGATCACTCACAGAGGGGAGGGGGGCTGATATCGGGTTTGAGGTTGCAGGAATACAGGAATCTGTAAATACCGCCATTGGCTGTATCCGAAAGGGAGGGATACTGGCGTTGGTTGGCAATGTAAGTCCACGGGTGGATATTCCTTTGCAGGATGTGGTTTCCCGTCAGTTGAGATTACAGGGTTCCTGTGCTATAAATGGGGAATATCCCGAAGTCCTTCAGTTAATGAACGAGGGTAAAATTGATACAGGATCTCTGCTAAGCGCTGAGCCTCCTTTGTCTGAGGGAGCTGAATGGTTTGACCGGCTATATAGAAAGGAAAAGGGATTAATTAAAGTAGTACTTATACCTTGATGATGGAAAAATTAAGAACCGGTATTATTGGAGGGGGGAAGGTAGGCCACCTCATATCTCAGGCTTTAAAATCACTGGGCAACTCTGAGTATCTGGGCATTTGTGGCCGGGATCCCGGGCGAACAAAAAAGTTTGCAGCAGAGTACGGTGTGAATGCGTATACTGATGTTGCTGAAATGGTAATAGAAGAAAAACTGGATGTGGCAATCATTGCCACACCTCATCCGGTTCACAGGGAACCTGCTATAGCTGCCCTGAATGCCGGAGCCCATATACTTGTTGAAAAACCCTTTGCCAGTACAGTACAGGATTGTGATGCTATGTCTGAAGCAGCCAGAGTGAAGGGGAAGAAAATCGGGGTTATCTGCCAGCGTAGGTTTTTCCGCCCAAGCATGAGGATAAGAAAGGCAATTGATGAAGGAAAAATAGGAAAACCTGTTCTTGGAACTATAGAAATGCTGGGATGGAGAGATAGAAATTATTATGAATCAGATCCCTGGAGGGGAAGTTGGGAAGGAGAAGGAGGAGGGTTACTGGTAAACCAGGCCCCGCACCAGTTGGATCTTCTGCAATGGTATATGGGGGAGATAGATGAATTGTATGGGGACTGGAGCAATCTGAATCATCCATACATAGAAGTTGAGGATACTGCTATAGCTGTTGTGAAATTTAAAAACGGCGGTATGGGAAATATTGTTCTTAGCAATTCTCAAAAACCAGGTATTTATTGTAATGTCCATATTCACGGGCAGAACGGAGCATCCCTTGGTGTTCAGACTGATGGAGGGGCTATGTTCATTGCGGGTATGTCAGAGATACTTAATCCACCTGTCATAGATATCTGGAACATTCCGGGGGAAGAGCATTTGCTTGAAAAATATGTAAAGGAAGATTCAGATTTCTTCAACAGCCATGAAGATTTTATGAGCTATTATCACAGGGAACAGATCAATGATTTCAATCAGTCCATTTTGAAAGGAAAAGATCCCCTGATTACTGATAAAGATGGAAGGGTTAGTGTCGAAATCATCACTGCGATCTACCGCTCAAGCAGGGATAAGAAACCGGTGAAATGGCCCATCCTTCCTGAAGAAGGGGATGATTTTGATGGAAGACTGGCAGACAGGTCTTAGATTGTGGATTTCTACCTGGACCCTCGTTTGAGTTTACGTCCAATTCTTTCGATGGCCGCCTCGATAGATTCTTCGGGTTGGATGATATTATATTCTCCCCAGAAATTCTGATCCTCAAAATCACTTACCTGTTCCACGAATATATCATCCCTTCGTGTGGCTTCCCGGAATTTGAATTTATTTAAGTTTTCATGGTCGAGGTCAGTAACAGCCATTTCAGAAACGGTGGTGAAGGTGGACTTAAATAACTTTTTCTTCCATTTCATTGCCAGTATCAACTCAGTCCGGACATGATTCAGATACCAGGTATCTTCTATAGACCTGTATTTTACAAGGTAACTCGCGTTAATGAGATCTATCCTCATCCCCAGTGGTTTTTTTCGTATCAGGTAGGGTGCTGCGTCATCCAGTTTTGTTGGACTTATCCTGAACTCAGCACCTACAAAGGCATGACTAAGAACATCAATATAGAGTTTTCCTGAATAAAGCGGGAAATCGATATTATCCATCTGGTCAAAATCTACCACATAAGCCTGCTTGTCGTTGATATTCACAATTCCTCCCATATGGTAGATGTAATAATCCATTACTTCCCGATCAAACAGCTCCATTGGGTTTTTGACAAAATCCAGGAGGAACATTGTCTTGGGACCTCCCTGTAATTTGAACAGGACCGTATCCATCTTTTTAACATCAGTACTTTTTCTCCCTTTAAATATTTTGACACGGTCCACTTCCGCCAGACTGGTATAGGATCCTTTGTAACAATCAAGAACAGCTTCAGATACAGCAACATATTGCCGGTTCTGTTTTATGGTTTCCCGGTAAAAGGAAGTTAGCATTAAAGGTTTATCGCTGTAGTTCTCAGGTACTTTATTCATCGCTCTAATAATCAGCTCTCTTGCATCCTGGTTTATGATGGTTACCTCTTCGATGGGAATGGGGTTTGGCTCAAGTTTTATGAGGTTATCCTCGGGATTAAGCTGCTTAAAATTCAACTCCTTATTTTTATAACCAATACTTGATACAACAAGGGTTTTATTTTCAATGAAAAGCGGGATCTTGATGAGAAATTCACCCTCAGAATTTGAGACTGTCCCGATATTGGTGCCTATCAGATATACACTGGCAAATATGATCGGGTCCCCTGTTTCAATATCAAGCACTTTTCCCTGAATGGGATGATAAGCCAGGCTGTCATCTTCAGGTAAACCAGAGGATTGTCCATATCCGGTTTCGGCTATAAAAAATGCCAGCAGCGTAATGATGGAAAACAAGGTTATTTTCATGGGATAGTATTCATCTCTTACAAATGTATGAAAAAGTAAGCAAAGTGGTATACTGAATTTTATTGGATAATTTAATATATTGAAGCTAAATAAAATTCAGATGAAAAAGCAAATTAATTGGGGGATGATAGGTTGTGGTGATGTCACTGAAAAGAAAAGTGCACCTTCATTTAATCAGATTGATGGATCCTCTCTTTTAGCCATAACGAACCGAACAAGAAAGAAGGCAGATGATTATGCAGGCAGGCATAACATCCCGATGATTTATGATTCAGCAGAAGAGCTTTTGGCTGATCCCAAGATAAATGCCGTGTATGTAGCTACCCCTCCTTCCACTCATGCGGAATATGCTATACAGGCAATGATGGCCGGCAAACCCGTTTATGTGGAAAAACCCATGGCTTCTACCTTTGCAGAATGCAGGAAAATGAATGAGGTAGCAGAGAAGACCGGCATGCCTCTTTTTGTTGCTTTCTATCGCAGAAGCATGGAGTATTTTATTAAAGTAAAAGAACTGCTTGAAGCAAATGCCATTGGAGCTCCCATCTTTTGCAGGTCCAGTCTTTTCATCCCCCCGAGGGAGATGGGCCTCCCTCCGGATCAACTCCCCTGGAGGGTAATCCCTGAAATTAGTGGGGGAGGCCATTTCCATGATATGGGATGCCATGAACTTGATATACTGTCCTTTCTTCTCGGGGAAGTAGCAGAGGTTTCAGGATTTGCAGTAAATAAAGGCAAGCTTTATTTACCGGAGGATACCGTTATTGCTTCCATAAAATTCAAAGATGGGTTGCTCTATAATGGATCCTGGAATTTTATCTCACCGGAAGATTCAGCATGTGATGAGATAATGATAACAGGGGAAAGGGGCAGCCTGAAGTTTTCTTGCTTTGGCTTTACGCCCATAGAACTCAGCAATGAGGAAGGAAATCAGGAATTTCCCATTAAATCACCAGATCATGTACAACTTCCTATGATCAAAGATGTAGTAGGGGAACTGCAGGGAGTGGGGGAGAGTCCATCCAAAGGAGAAACTGCTGCCCTTGTAAATCAGTGGATGGAGAAAATCATTAGTTCCTGACACCAGGTCTGCCTGTGCGCGGTTCCATATGGATGGTTGCCTCAATTTTAAGCTGCTCCCGAATGGCATCCTCAACATGGGAAGCAATATCATGTGATTCTCCCAGGGACAGGTCTTTAGAGAGTTTAATGTGCAATGTCATTTCAGTATGACTGCCATACCTGTGAATATGGATATGGTGTGGATAGACATCCTTGTCGAGAATATCTGAACATATCTTCATTACCTGGTTTATAATTTCCTTTTCTGGTTTTTCCCCCAGGAGGGAGCTAAAGGTCTCTTTCAATATTTGATAGGCAGCATGGAAAATAAGAATTGAGACAAGGATTCCCAGTACCCCATCTATCCACCATGCAAAGGAATTTAAAAATATACCGACTAAAATTACCAGGGAAGAGATGGCATCAGATCTGTGGTGCCAGGCATCTGCTTTGAGTGCCCGGGATCCGGATCTTTTTCCGGCAATCCTGGCATACCTGGCAAGAGCTTCTTTAGCCAGCACAGAGCATGCAGTAACAATGATGGCCAGAGTACCGTAATGTGCCGCCTCTTTTTCTTTCAGTCTTGCTATGGATTCCAGGAAAAATTCAAATCCAATGACTGCCAGGAGAACTCCAATGATGACTGCTGCCAGCATTTCTGCCCGTCCATGTCCGAATGGATGTTCCTCATCGGCAGGTTTGGAGGAATACCAGATGCCAACGAGGACCACTACTGAGGTAATGGAGTCTGACAGGGTATGCCAGGCATCGGCTATGATAGCAACGGATCCGCTGGCTATTCCTGCCCAGAACTTAAATCCAAACAGGAGGATATTAACTGCAATGGATATCCAGCCAGCCCTTCTTGCTATTCGGTTATGGTCGGTGATCATTTCTTATCGGATAAGGTATCTTACATGGAATGAAATTTCATCCATAATGAGCCTGGAATCAGTAACAATATTAAAATTAGGTTTCCAATCCAGTCCCAATGACAGGGGGGCTTTAAAAAAAGCATACTCCAGTCCAACGATCCCGTCAATCCCAAAATTAAATTTACTCCCTGTATCTGGCTTGTCAATTGCTTTTCCTGAGTCCCACACCCCAAGGTGAACACCGCCACCATAGTAAAAAGTCATCCCTTTTGTATCAAATACAGGTACATGGAATTCCGCCAGTCCGGTTACATTCACCCCTCCCCATCGAAATGTAGCAATGCCCTCCAGGGCAGCATTTGTAGTAGGGAAATACTTGGCTGTAATTCCGGGAGCCATACCGGCCTTTATCCCGATACCAATATCGTAGTTCTGTGAGCTGGCATTTAATCCAAGCAGGAATAGTAATGAAAGTATTAGTATCGATTGTTTCATGGTGTTATTGCAATGTGTGGTACAAAGTTAGCAATTGCTTTCGATGGTATTGTCAAATCGTCTCTCCTTAATTTAAAAACTTAAATGACAACACTATCTCCAGTCCTATCTCCAGACCTATCGGAAATCAATCTGCTAAATTTCTTACTGAGTCTGTCATTGCGATATCATTTACCTAAAATTGGATACATGATACTCATCCCTGGTAGATTTTGTACAGGTATGCCGTGTCGTGTCGTGTTATGCCAGGAGTTTTTCAAACAGCCGTTCCTGCTTAAGTGATAAAAACGGGGTCGTCATTTTCACGATTTCAGAAAGTCACAGACCTGTGATTTTTACCTAATCTTGTGACCCTTAAAATATCAGTCCCTATTTTGCAGATTTTCTATATCATTAAAGATAAGATGATTAGCCTGTGCCTCTGGAGGTGTTTATGGAGTAGGAAAGTCACAAAAGTATGAAAAGTAACCATGTTGTGACTTTTAACTTTTGTGAATTTGGGTACCCCGGCTTATATCCTTGTTAAAACTCATTGGGAGCACAAACCCCGACAGGGAAATTTATGATACTCGAAGTGAGTGATTCACCTATCTAACCCATCTGAAAATGTTCAAAAATACGGACATCTTTAAGGTTTTCCGAGAGGTTTGATCTCACAGGCAGGAAAAAAAAAGGGACTATCCGATGTGGACAGTCCCTTGAGTATATTGAGTTTCATGTTTATTGCAGGCTGAATGCTATGGGCATGGTCCAGGCAGATTTGACGGCTTTCCCATCTATAGTTGCCGGAGTCCATTTTAATTCTGAAGCTGTTATCACACGTATGGCCTCGTTAACCAGTAGTTGGATATCTTCCTCTGCATATTCCTGTTCCTGGTTTTTGAGTGGTCTGTATCCTGCGACGACAAGGCCTTCAATATCAACCGTTTCTGAAGGAGGAGTGTCAGCAGTACCTTCAGATTTTGAAGGTGGTA
>JAUUZM010000219.1 GCA_030589965.1 Bacteroides sp. | reverse complement strand
GACTGAATGCTCCATCACCGGGTTTTGACTGTTTCCCGAGCAAGAGGTGAACCATGTACGCCTGTTCATTGACCCAGGATCCCCTGGTATGCTGATTAAATCCCATGGTCCAATAGGATACAACCTTCCTTCCCTTTTCAATATAGTAATCTGCAAGCTGTTTCAGCTTTGCCTTATACTCATCTATATCCTCGTCTTTATCCCCCCTGGACACTTCAGCTACAAAATCCAGCGTGTAAGGTTCAAGCGCTTTCTTAAACGCTGCGAATGAAATTTTCCAGTGCTTACCTGCTGAATTCCTGTTTTTCATTTCCATAGTATCCCCTGGCTTATAACCAAGATAGGACAGGGATTTCCCCTCTTCATCACTAAGGACTTTCTTTAATTCATGTCGTACTGTTTCCTTCTCCTTGTCGGTGAAACCCGGATGATCGGCGGTTCTCATTCCGAAGCCAATATCAACAACACCTGTAGCAAATACTGTATTTTTTTCAACGAAATCCTGGTCTATTGCACCGGGAGTATTATAGACAATTTCACGCGCAATATAATTCCAGATCGCCAGGTCGGTATTTGGCTTGAAAATGATCTCAATATCAGCCAGGTCGGAAGTACGGTTAGTATATGTTGAAAGGTTTATAACTTTCACTTTTTCGGGGGATGAAAGTTTTCTCACAGTGGCTCTCGACCATAGGATCGGATGCATTTCAGCCATATTTGCTCCCCATGTAATAATGGTATCTGTAAGTTCTATATCATCGTAATTTCCAGCAGGTTCGTCGATTCCAAATGTCTGAATAAACCCAACAACTGCTGAAGCCATGCAATGCCTGGCATTGGGGTCTATATTATTTGAGCGGAACCCCGCTTTCATTAATTTGGAGGCTGCATATCCCTCCTGTATGGTATATTGTCCTGAACTGAAAATTCCTATTCCTGTAGGCCCTAACTCTCTCAAAGCCTTCTTCATATGCTTCTCCATCTCATCGAAAGCCCTCTTCCAGCTTACAGGTTTAAATGATCCGGTTTTACTGAAATCGCCGTTCTCATCCACCCTTAAAAGAGGTTTCTTCAAGCGGTCAGCTCCATACATAATTTTTGCATTGAAATACCCTTTGATACAGTTGAGTCCCCGATTTACCGGAGCTAAAGGATCACCTTTAACTGCAACTATTTTATCGTCGCGTGTGGCAACCATGATGCCACAACCCGTTCCGCAAAACCTGCAAACTGCCTTATCCCATTTCCAGTCCACTTCAGCAGCACTGGCAGCAGCCAATACCGGTTTAGGAACAGACAATCCAACAGCGGTTGCTGCAGCAGCAACGGCCGAACTCTTTATGAAATTTCTTCTGTTTACTTCCATCGTATAGGGTATTTCTTATTATGAGAGTTTTTTAAATTTTCTCAGGCCAAATATGACATAGATGATGACTCCCCATATTCCTATTCCCATCATATTAAAGATAATGATCATCCATATCGGAGCTTTTTTCGCAGCACTCCAGAGATGCCTGCCTTCAATAGCACTTTTTCTAATTGTTGGATTTCCAGCCTGTATTTTCCCTGCGTACTTTGCAGTTCCATAATCTTTATATGTTTTTACCAGGATATCCAGGTAGCCTTCGGTATCACCGGGGATTTTTGAGTCAATATGAAAATAAGCAATTCCCAGCTCGTTGGTCATTTCACTACCCAAAGGGTATTTACCAAACATTCCCTGAATATAGGCCTTCACAGAGGCGTCTGCCATCACTTCAAGACTATCGGAAGTAACTTTTACCACCAGCTTATCGATATTTTCATCGTAGCTAATATGAAGTGTCAGGTTTGGAATTTCAATTCCTTCAAGGTTTGGTAGCTTCTGCTGATACTCAGGATTAAAACTACGTATATAAGAAACCAGGCTCCATATCTCCTCTTCCGAAAATGCATTCTCAAATGATGGCATGGGTCCTCTCCCTTTTTGAATTTTATAAAACAGGGATCCATCTGTTTGGTCCTGGTATAGGTCAGATGCTACATCGCCGGGTGAAGGAGACATTATCGTAAAATCTTTCTTGGTAGGATCGCCATGACAAGATCGACAGGACCTTGTATAGATCAACTTCCCCTCTAGCTGAGTATCCTCATCAAATATCAGGATACTAAGCATATCATTATTTGCCTCGGGAACCAGCCATTTTTCCTGAGCCATTGCTATTGCACTGCAACAAGCAAATAGCAATATGGTCCATACGACTTTACTATTTTTCATGCTCAAGATTCTCTTTTATTTCCCAGATTGGAATAACCGGAAAGAGTTTTGACAATACAGTAATGATGATGAGTAATAAAATAAAGGGTCCCGCAGTAATAGCAATTTCAGCAATGGTGGGTGAATAGTGCATTAATTCTTCCGGTACATTCTGAATAGGATAGTACGGATGTTCCTGAATAGGTACAACAATTAAGTAGCGTTTAAACCATGCAGCAACTAAAATTATCACTGAGATGATAGTCAATGGCAATGGCCGGCGCATGCGTTTTATTACCAGTAAAGCAAAGGGAATAATGAGCCCTCCAAGCTGAACCGTCCAGAACATGATTGAATCGCTTCCTGCCAACATACTTTTTAGATGCTCTGCTTCCCCCCCCTTCAGTTTATAAGCAGGAACGATAATTTCGTTGATATTAAAATAGACATAGACCAGGGCAACCATCACCAGGAGTTTTCCCATTTTATCGAAATGTACATGTGTTATGTAATCCTTTAGCTTGAAACTATTCCGATAAAAAAACATGGCAATAATTACTGCTGCACTCCCTGCCACAAAAGCACCTGACACAAAGTAGGGCCCAAAGATCGCGCTATCCCATCCTGCTCTGAGCGTCAATGCAAACAGCCAGGATGTAACTGTATGGATCGCCAGAGCAACGGGAATAATAAGCACCATTAAAATTTTCATAAAACGCTTCATCAGTTGATATTGTCCTGTTGTATTCGTCCAGCCAAGCGATAATATTTTATACATTTTTCGCTGAAAGGGAGGGATTTGACTGCATTTGTCTTTACAAAGAATCATATCGGGGATTAAGGGGAGATAAAGCAGTAAGAAGCTTAATACCACATAAGTAATGACTACCGTAATATCCCATACAATGGGTGATTGAATTCTGCCATATATAAACAGATGATGCAGCCGGTCCGGTCTACCCATGTCTGTAATGATTATCAGACCAGCTACCATTGCAAAAGAGAGGGCTATAATTTCAGCAATTCGTGAGATGGGCAAGATCCATTTAACTCCAATAAGTCCCATTATGGAGCTTATCAACATTCCTATGAGACTTGCCGCCACGAAGAATACAAAGTTGGAAATATAGATTCCCCATGAAACATAATCGTTCAGTCCTGTAACACCAAGACCGTGTTTGAGTTGTTGAAAATAGAAATAGATACAGATAGCAAAGAGAAAAACAAGTGTTCCCAGCCAGATGACCGATTTCCTGCTCCAGTTCACATGAGACAATAACTCAAGCTCAATCAGGGCGAGGTCTTTTTTCTTAAGTGATTCCATATTTTAGATGGTGTTTTCGGTAGTAACTACGAATTCGATTGCCTGGGAGGTAAATAGAATACATTTGGCTTTGTGCCCAGCTCAGGCATTAACTTATACGCTGCGTTTTCCTTAAGTAACTTGCTAAGGCGGACTGTCTCCCGGGTAGTCCCATTAGTAACCAGGTCTTCGTTAGCATCACCAAAATAGTAAACTCCGTTTGGACAAGCAGAAACACAATAGGGTAGATTTCCTTCCCGAAGCTGATCTGCACTGAATGCACATTTAGTCACGGTTCCCTTTTTCTGCGGAACATTCAACTCCATATTATAAGAAACATCCTTGTATTTTTCTGCATCCTTTGGATCAGTCCAGTTAAAAGTTCTTGCAGAATAGGGACAGGCTGCAATACAGAACCTGCAGCCAATACATCGTTCATTATCAATCAATACAATGCCATCCTGTCTTTTAAATGTTGCATCTACCGGGCAAACCGTGACACAGGGAGGGTTATCACAATGCTGACACGTTTTTGGCATATAATAGGTGAGCCCGCTATCTTCATCGTGCATCTCCAGAACATTGATATGATGCTGCTCTGGTTTAAGCTGATGAGCACTCTGACAGCTTTTCATGCATGCGCGTTCATTTTGACACCGGGCAAGATCAATTACCATTACAAACTTTTTCCCTTTCAGGCCTTCCCGGCCTAATTTCTGAAGATGTTGTTTGTCGCCCGATTCCAGAACCGGTTTTAATGCGGCTGTATCAATTTCTACCAATTTATTATCCGGAGTCAGAACCTTTATCACGGAGTTCGACTCTCCTGAATCAGTACTGTTACACCCTGATACTATCAGGGGAGCAGATACAGCTCCAATTCCGGCAAGTCCAATTTTTTCAAGAAATTTTCTTCTTGTTGAAGTTTGGGTAAGTTTTGTTTCCATGCAAATAGCGTATCAACTTAAGTGAGAATATAGCAGCGATAAGTTACAACTTTTTTTAAAAGCAGCTTTGTAACAAATGTTACAAAATTGATTTTCGCATGTAAAAATTTGATTTTTATTGAAACTGTGGTCAGAATTGAGATAATTTATACCTGAGCAAAGCACTTAATTATAAATCGACAAAACATCTGATACATCCACCGGAGCGTTTTTATT
Organism: Bacteroides sp.; assembly: GCA_030589965.1. Classification (GTDB taxonomy): domain Bacteria; phylum Bacteroidota; class Bacteroidia; order Bacteroidales; family SM23-62; genus SM23-62. The sequence continues at coordinate 1,198 of JAUUZM010000219.1, read as the reverse complement.
AAACTTTAGCAAGTCCTCCTCTAAAATAATATTTTCAGGACTGAAAGATTCTGAGTTCATGTAATTAATAATGCTTGAAAGCAGCTGCTTTGAGGCCGGCCTGGTTTCCAAATTATTGATAAGATCAATAGATGAAAACACAAGGAATCCTTCTCCAACTTTAGCTTCAAAAAGATTTGTAAGATTTCGATTCTTAAAAAAATTATCAATCACTGTAATTAAAGGTTTTACGTTCATCTCTGCTACTTCAATGGTTTTAGAATTTTTGGAAATATCCCACCATTGCCAGTTTGAGTGAATTTCAGTGGGGAAGCTATTAAAAACCGGATGCCCGGGATCACAGAGAATCCCCATCGTTCCTGGTTGATTCGGAAAGTGAACCGGACTCCAAAAAACCGGCACAAACTTTCCCTCAATTCCATCGAAAAGATCAAGAGAAGGAGATAACAGCACTTTTTTTCCATCAGCAAGACTTCGATATGCTTCTTCAAATGAGGATGTAAGAATCACATCATTGGAATTGAGGGAAATTTCGTGGTCATAAACCCAAATCTGCCAGCTATTTCTATAAGGCGTACCTTCCAGCTCTAATTCCAGGGTAAGTTGAGCAGGGACAGCAATGTCGGCAAGGTTGAACTCCAGAGTTCCTAATTTTGAAACATTTCCATTTTCAATGATCCCTGTACTTATTGATCCGGATTGAAGGACGCTATCCTTCTCCTCATAAACAGACCAAATCATTTCGGTATTGTTCAGAACTCCACTATAATTTGACAAGCCTATTTCCCCCTTTATTGTCTCATTATTATAAAACACAGCTTTCTCAAACCAAAGAAGGGGAACAAGAGGGGAACAAAATTCTTTGAATTCTTCTCCTGTAGTAAATCCTTTTGAATCCCAGAATGCATCGAGTATGCCGACAAGAGCTGTTCCCTGTCCTGGAAAATCATGTAGATCAAGTAGTTGAAACCCACTTAATCCATCAGTCTTATAAGCCCGTTCAATTTCCTCCTTGTAGAGAATTGTCGCAAATTTCCCTGTTGCCTCCGTATACTTTTCCGCCAAATTCAATCGCCCCTTGGCTTCCAGATCCTTCTTAACTGCCAGAAAATTTATCGGTGAAAGAACTCCGGTATATTTCTCTATCTCCCGAAAATTTGGGTAGACAGAATATTGTCCGATTTCATGAGAGATTATT
>JAUUZM010000084.1 GCA_030589965.1 Bacteroides sp. | reverse complement strand
TTTATATGGGGAATTTCAGGTGCGGACCCGATTCCTTCCTGGCCCATTTCGTACATGAGGAAATGTCTGGAAAACCATACATGGAGCTGGAGATTGATGAACATGGAGCTGATGCAGGCATGATCACACGTTACGAAGCATTTCTCGACAGCCTGGCAGGATCAAGGATTGCTGAAAGCTTCAAGAAAGAGATTTTCAGGCCAGGGAGAATGGATTCTGCACCAAGCACGGACAGGGTCCTGTATTTCCCTGCTATGAACGATGCAGCTCATATGATCGCTGCCGCTGCCAGATCAGTTGGTGTACCATCTGATGTTCTTCCCCCCCAGGATGATGAAGCGCTGGAACTGGGCAGGAAATATACTTCGGCCAGGGAATGTTTCCCGATGATATGTACTACAGGTGGCTTTATTAAGAAACTAAAGGAACCCGGAGTAGATCCTTCGAAGATCAGTTTTTTCATGCCTGATCATAATGGCCCCTGCCGCTTCGGACAATACAATAAGTTCCAGAGGGTCCTCTACGATCGACTGGGTTATAAAGATGTAAAGATCATCTCACCATCCAATGATGAATCGTACGATGACATTGGCGGGGAGAATGGAGGTAAATTCCGACTGCGTGCCTGGAGGGGATTTGTAGCAGCTGATATACTTCGGAAATTAAAGCAGGAGCGTAAACCTTATGAATTGATTCCAGGTTCGGTTGAGAAAGTATATCAGGAATGTTTAAAAGATACTATCAGATCGATTGAAGAAGGGGCTGGTGACCTGGTGGATACCATGCGCAGATCAGGAAAGAAATTCGCAGCCATACAGCTGAGTAATGGTGAACGGAAGCCTGTTATTGCGATTGTGGGTGAAATATTTATGAGAGACAATCCTTATGCCAGTGGATACCTGGTGGACCGTCTTGAGAAATTTGGAGCTGAAACCTTTATTGCTCCATTCTCAGAATGGATTGCCTATTCTACTATCAGGTATACCCGCGACAGCAAATGGCAAGGGGACATAAAAGGGGTAATTAAATCAAGGATACAGTCATATGCCCAGGAAATTACTTCCAAGGCATTGTATAAAGCTGTACATGGACTTTACGATGAAACACGGGAGCTCTCTGTGAAGGATATGCTGAATAACTGTGGTAATTATATTCATAAGCATTATGACGGGGATCCGGCATTGAATATTGGAAGTTCAGTTCTCCTCGCACAAACAGGGATATCAGGCATTGCGAATATTCTTCCGTTTACCTGTATGCCGGGGACTGTGGTTTCTGCTGTGTCCAGAGATTTCAAAAAGGATCACGGAGATCTTCCCTACATAAGCATACCTTATGACGGACAGGAGGATACAGCCATTGATATGAGGCTACAGGCCTTTATGCACCAGGCCAAAGATCATGCTAAAAAGAATGGATTGAACGAAGCAGTCAAGGAAGCTACTGTATAGTTATTAAGGACTAGTCTTTTAGTGCATACCTGAGTGCTGCCCTGGCCAGGATCCTGGTCGAATCCAGTACAGGAAGCGGCGAGGCCTCCGGTAATATAATCAGGGGCAGTTCTGTACAGCCCAGAACTACCGAATCACAGCCCTTTTCAGCCAATATCCTTATTTGTGTATAAAGGTACTTGCTTGATTCTACTTTGATTTTCCCATAAACCAGCTCTTCAAATATTATCCTGTTGATCCGGTCCCGCACGGACTTGGCAGGAATCATCGTTTTAAGCCCCATTTTTTTGTAGGCTTCTTTGTATACCGGACCGGTCATAAGGTAGCGGGTTCCCAGAATAGCAGATTTTCTGAATCCCCGGTTTCCTGCTTCCCGGGCAACCTCCCTGGCAATATGCAACCAGGGTAAGGGCGACTTCTTCTTTACATCATCAAAAACCTGGTGGATGGTGTTATCTGGAGAGATGAGGAAATCTGCACCGGCCGATTTAAGTTTCTTTGCTGAGGATTGCATGAGCTTTACTACACCTTTCCATTTCTCCTTATAGATGTGTTCCATGTATTTGCTCAATGGGTAGGTGTGCATGCTGACTTCCGGATGGGTATGTTTTCCCATGAACTCCGAACCTTCCTTGCATATGGTTTGGTAGCAAAGAGCAGCACCCTCAGCACTGCAGCCAACTATACCAATATGTTTTGCCATACCTCAAAGTTACAATAAAAAAACCCCGGTACCAGAAAAGTACCAGGGCTCTGCCTATGTAATGAAAAGATTTACTTCTTATTTTTCTTCTTTTTGCCTTCCTTTTTTTCCTCAATTTCTACCTCTACCTCAACCTCCACATGGTCCTCATCCTCGGTTTTCACTATAACTTTCTTTTTAATTACCTTGACATCATCACCACTATGTACGATGACTTCAATATTTTTCCCCTTCCCTTCACAATCAACATCTGAATGAATGATCACTGTATGTTTCTCCGAAACATCTCCTTCTCCGATGATCATCATTTTATGATGCTCACCATGCTCACCATGCCCCTCGTCTCCAAAGTGCATTTCATGCTCATCATCCACCTCTTTTACAGTTATTTCACCATCCTTATTCTTGATAACGAGAACCTTCGCATCAGGATGGGCTTCCTTAATGGAATCCATATTAATGTCCATCATCTTTTTATCCCCACTATGACTGGCATGAAAATCTCCCCCTGCCATATGGGAAATCATTTTTTTAATCATCTCAGGATCCTGTCCTTCTGCAAGTTCAAAAGTTGTATCGGTAGTTACCTGATCATCTTCGGTGATGGTAATTTGAATCTTGGAGGATTTGCTGTCCTGGGACATGGTGGACTGGAATCCAAATAGAAGGAGTAGGAATGAGCCCATGATTACAGAAAGTAGATACTTTTTCATAACGGTCATTTTTTGTTTTTATTGGTTTGGTGCAAATCTATGATCAAATTGATATAAAGAGACTTAATGAATGTTAAAGATTGTTAAAAGAAGGCTCTGAAGTTCCCTGCTGGATTATCTTTGTAGGCAGATGAGCAGAAAATTACTGTGGATAATAACCGTTTTTATGGGGATCGCCATGATTTTCCTTATCCTCGTCCAGTCTTACTGGATCAGGAATGCCTATAATATTAAAGAGAAACAGTTTTCCCAGCTGGTAAACCAGGCCCTTTATAATACTGCTTATGAAATCCAGGAACGCGAGACCATGTGGCATATGATGGATGAGGCGGAAATACTCGATTCAACCTGGAAAGAAACCAGCCTTGAGCACCTGCCGGGAGGATCAGTATATAACCACGAGGTGATCGTTGATATCAACGCCAGCTTTGAAGGAGGGGATCTGAACCAGTCAATATACATGTATCAGAAATCAATACCGGGAAGTGAAAAATATGAGCTCACCATCGTATCAAATGATTCTGTGATTCATATGGGAACCCACAAGGATGCCCTTGTATTTGACTCAAACCGGCTTGGGAAGGTAAGTATCGTTCATCCTGAACAGGTAAAGACCAGGATCGAACAGAAAATGGCCGAGAACCGGGTTTTCCTTGACCGGATGATGGATCGGATGAGCACGGTAAATACACCCCTCGAAAAGCGTATTCAACCGGAAGTTCTGGACCATGTTTTGATGGGACAGCTGAATCATAATGGGATTGACCTGGACTTTGAATATGCCGTATTAGGCGAAGATATGAGTGTTGCTTTTAAAAGTCAGGAATTCAATGAGAAAACAGAGAGCCAGTACTACCATACCAGTCTTTTCCCACAGGATTTATTCTCTCGTCCGGGTTATCTCTCTATATACTTTCCGCACCGCTCAAGCTTCCTTTTCAGGTCACTTGGTTTCATGGGCATCTCCTCGGTTATCCTTACTCTTATAGTGATACTCGGATTTTCACTTACAATTTACATAATATACAAGCAGAAACGGCTTTCAGAGATTAAGAATGACTTTGTAAGTAATATGACGCATGAATTAAAAACGCCGATATCTACCATATCTCTTGCATCCCAGATGTTGAACGACAACAGTATCCCGGAGGAATCCAAGAATCTTGGTAATATTTCAAGAATTATTAGTGATGAGAGTAAGCGTCTTGGATACCAGGTTGAGAAGGTTCTTCAAATGGCCATTTTTGATCGTGGTAGGATTCGCCTCAAAAGAAAAAGTACAGATATTAACGAGTTGGTACAAAATGTTATCACTAATTTTGATCTTCAGGTAAGTAATCGTTCAGGATCCCTTTCGGGGGAATTAAATGCAGAGTCTGCCTTACTGGAAGTTGACCCCGTTCACTTTACTAACGTAGTTTCAAACCTGGTGGATAATGCTATAAAGTATTCCAGGGAGGCTCCGGAAATCAGTATTAATACCCTTAACCTGAACGGGCAACTGCTGATCAGGGTATCCGACAGGGGAATAGGTATTAAAAAGGAGGATCAGAGGAGAATCTTTGAGAAGTTTTACCGGGTTCCAACCGGAAATGTACATAATGTAAAAGGATTTGGACTTGGACTCAGTTATGTGAAAATGATCGTTGAAGAGCACCGTGGAACTGTAAACCTAAAGAGCGAAATCGGGAAGGGCACCGAATTCGAGATTTCCATACCCGTAAATTCTAAATAAAACCGGTAAATGAGCGAAGATAAGACAAGACTATTGTTAGCCGAGGATGATGAGAACCTGGGTTCCCTGTTAAGAGAATATCTTCAGGCTAAATCGTATGATACACATTGGCTTACGGACGGAGAAAAAGCCTATAACAGTTTTAAGAAAAACAAGTATGAGATCTGCATCCTGGATATTATGATGCCCGTAAAAGATGGATTTACTCTTGCGAGGGAAATCCGCATCATTGATCCGGAAGTTCCCATAATTTTCCTGACCGCCAAGTCAATGAAGGATGATGTCCTCGAGGGCTTCTCTATTGGGGCCGATGATTATATTACTAAACCCTTCAGTATGGAGGAACTTCTGTACAGGATAGAGGCGATATTGAGGAGGACCCGTGGGAAAGGGTCACAAAGTAAGGAGACTGAATTTGAGATTGGCCAATTCAGGTTTGATGCGAATAAGCAGATACTCAAACTGGGAGAAGAGCAACAGAAACTTACAACCAAGGAAACGGAGCTGTTAAAATTACTCTGCAATAATGCCAATACCGTACTGGAAAGGAATTTTGCCCTGAAGACAATATGGGTGGATGATAATTATTTCAATGCCCGCAGCATGGATGTTTATATTACCAAGCTGAGGAAATACCTGAAGGGTGATCCTTCCGTTGAGATCATGAATATTCACGGAAAAGGCTATAAATTAATAATATAGCCTTATTAATCCAGGAGCTTTTTTCTGGATTTCAGATCAGACGGATCCAGAGGAAATGCCAGGGTTATGCCTTCCAGGGCATTTAATTTTTTGACAAGTTTATTCATGAAGTGCTGGTCCATGTCACCACTAACTTGAATAAGGAAATCAATGTTTGTCATTTCCTCCAACAGGTATCCATTTTCACATTTATTGGAAATCAGTCGGTAGGATAGTAGGGAATCCTCATCATAGTACCTGAATTGCTGAAATGTCTGTGGGTCATCAAGTAGTTTATGCCAGATCTCTAATTCATCCTCTCTTGCCAGGTTGAATTCAAGAGCATTATTTATTATCCAGCTGAGACGGTAATCATACTCCGGAGATGCTATTCCTATGAGCCCAAAATCATAGCTCTCTGTTTCATTCAGTTTATGGATCTTTTTTGGCATTCTAATCCTGTGTATAAATTTTCTTTAGTTCAGGATACTGGCAAGAGCTTCTTCGGCAGCTTTTTGTTCCGCATCTTTTTTTGAATGGCCGGTCCCAGTCCCAAGCTCCTTATCAGACAATATTACCTGTGAAGAGAAGAAGGTTTCATGGGAATCAGGTAGTGATTCTTCCTGGCTCACAAAAAGGATCTCCTGTTTATGTTTTTGCGCCCATTCAATTATCCTGCTTTTAAAATCCGATTCTTTGTGTGCAAGTCTTTCAACATCCAGGTGATTTTGAAGGATCTTTCGAATGATAAATTTCTTAGTTCGTCCATAACCTTTATCCAGGTAAATCGCGCCTATTAGAGCCTCAAGAGCATTTCCAAGGAGATTCTCCCTGGTTTGCTGTGTATTTGTATTGGATACAAGGAGAGAGGATATACCAAGGTTAAATGCCAGTTTATTAAGCTGCTTTCGCTTTACGATTTTTGATCGGACCTGGGTAAGAAATCCCTCGTCTTTCTCTGGAAAATTGGCATATAGATAGTCCGCAATAATGGCATCAAGTATCGCATCGCCCAGATACTCAAGACGTTCATTATTTATAATATTGCCCTTTTTGCAGATTACAGAAGCAGATCTGTGGATAAAAGCAATTTCATAAAGTCTCTGCTTCCCTGGCAGGAAACCAAGAATCTTTATCATTGAAAAATAAAAGCTTCTGTTTCTGGAGAAAGATGATCTGAATAATTGATAAAGTGAACTAATCACGAAAATCAACTGATTTTCTTAAAAATTACGGATGTATTATGTCCCCCGAATCCAAAAGTATTGCTAAGGGCAGCATTAATCTCCCTTGACTGCGCTTTGTTCAGGGTGAAATTCAGATTATTGTCCAATTCCGGATCTGGTGTTTTGTGATTGATCGTTGGTGGAATCAGACTGTTTTGTATTGCCAGAATTGCTGCAATGGACTCTACAGCTCCGGCTGCTCCAAGCAGGTGTCCGGTCATGGATTTGGTAGAACTGATATTAAGCTTATATGAATGATCTCCGAAAATTTCTTTGATTGCCTTTGTCTCAGAGATGTCACCCAGAGGTGTTGCGGTTCCATGAACATTGATGTAATCAACTTCTTCTGCTTGCATATTAGCATCTTTCAGGGCATTCTTCATTACCAGTTGTGCACCTAATCCATCAGGGTGAGGTGCTGTAAGGTGATGAGCATCTGCTGACATCCCACAACCAACTACTTCAGCATAGATTTTAGCACCTCGTTTTATAGCATGTTCATATTCTTCCAAAATCAGGGTGCCAGCTCCTTCACCCATGACAAAACCGTCCCGGGTCGCATCAAAGGGACGGGAGGCAGATTTGTACTCCTCATTATTGGTTGACATGGCCTGCATTGCATTAAAGCCTGCATAACCACTTTCAATGATTGTTGCCTCCGATCCGCCTGCTACAAACATGTCGGCATATCCGATCCGGATGTAAGTCAGGGCATCAATAATGGCATTGGAGGAAGAAGCACATGCTGAAACAGTTGCGAAATTCGGTCCACGAAAACCATATTTCATGGATACATGTCCGGCCGTAATATCAGCAATCATTTTCGGAATGAAGAATGGACTAAATCTCGGGGTCCCGTCCCCTTCGGCAAAACCAATTAACTCCTTCTGATATGTTTGCATTCCTCCGATACCTGAAGTATATATGACACCAACCCTATCTTTGTCAAGACTTTCCAGGTCCACAGCGGAATCTTCGATAGCCTCTTTAACACTTACAAGAGCATATTGTGTAAAAGGATCCAGTTTTCGGGCCTGTTTCCTGTCAAAATGCTCGGAAGCATCGAAGTTTTTAAGCTCACAGGCAAATCTGGTCTTAAATTTTTCAGCATTAAAATTAGTAATCCAATCTGAACCACTCACCCCATTGCTGAGACCCTCCCAAAACTCCTTTACATTGTTTCCAATAGGAGTTAGGGCACCAAGTCCGGTAACTACAACCCTTCTTAGTTCCATAGCCTGCGAAAAATTAATTATGCGCTTACTTAGCGTTTTCTTCTATGTATTTTGTGGCTTCGCCAACGGTAGAAATGGACTCGGCCTGGTCGTCGGGGATCCCGATGTTGAATTCTTTTTCGAATTCCATGATCAGTTCAACCGTGTCAAGGGAATCAGCTCCCAGATCATTTGTGAAGCTAGCTTCAGTTGTAACTTCATTCTCATCAACGCCCAACTTGTCAACGATGATTGCTTTAACTCTGGATGCAATGTCTGACATAGTTCTAAATTTTAATTAATAATTGAGTTTAGTTTTAAAAATAACGGTGCAAAGAAATGTATTTCTGTCTAAAAAACAAACAAAAATATACCATTAACGAAGTGAAAATATAATAAATTCGCCATATATAATCATAATAAACAGGGAAAAATTCTAATTTAGGATTATACACTTGCATTACATACTATTGAAATTCAATGAGAAAGAAAAGGATTGCCATTTTTGCATCGGGCTCAGGCACTAATGCTGAGCGGATTATATCCTGCTTCCGGAAGCATAAGATTTTTGAAGTAACAATCGTTTTAAGCAATAATCCCGATGCTTATGTTCTTGAAAGAGCTGCCAGATTAAAAGTTAGAACGCATGTTTTTAACAGGGAAACTTTTAATAATAGTAATGAAATACCTGTATTATTGTCTGAATTGAAAATTGACCTGGTTGTCCTGGCCGGATTTCTATGGTTGATTCCTTCCAATTTGATACAATCTTTTCCGGACCAAATAATTAATATCCACCCTGCACTTCTGCCCCAATATGGTGGCAAAGGAATGTATGGCAATCACGTTCATGAAGCCGTGATTGCAAATGGGGAAAAGGAATCCGGTATCAGTATTCATTTTGTAAACGAGGTCTACGATGAGGGCAGGATAATTTTCCAGGGAAAATGTGAGGTAAAATCAGGAGATACTCCCGAAACCCTGGCGCAGCGGATCCACGAGCTTGAATATGAGCACTTTCCTAAGGTAATAGAGGATCTTCTAGAGCAGATGAATCAGGCAGGGTGATTCCCTGAAGTTCATCCATTGTGATGTTTAAAAGGGAGTCGTATAACTCCCGGTTTTCTTCTCTTATCGGTTCTACCGGGGGAGCCTTTACTTTCAGGGGATCAACCGGATAGCCGTTTTTATAAAAACGGAAATCCAGATGGGGACCGGTAGACAATCCTGTACTTCCTACATACCCAATCACATCTCCTTGTTTTACATAGACTCCTTTACGAATGCCCTTTCCATACTTGCTTAGATGGAGATAAGCTGTGGCATAAACAGAATTGTGCTGAATCTTGATCCAGTTCCCGTTGCCTTTGGTATATCCGGTTTTGATTATCTTCCCATCGCCAACAGCAAGGATAGGGGTGCCGATAGGCGCTGCATAATCTACTCCCAGATGAGGTCTTCTAATTTTCAGGACCGGATGCATCCGGCTGTGGGAATACCTTGAGCTGATCCTTGAATACCGCAAAGGGGCTTTTAGAAAAGCTTTTCTGAGACTGTTGCCTTCCTGATCAAAAAAGGATTCAATACTATCCTGGATGAATGGAACGGCGTAAAACTCTTCACCGGCGTGATAGAATACAGCTCCATGAATCTTACCCAGACCAATATAAGTTGTGTCTACAAATTGCTCATTGTAAGAAACCTTAAATCCATCTCCCTCCTGGAGACCAAAGAAATCAATGCTCCAGGCATAAATTTCCGATAACTCAAAGGCTAGCATGGGATCAACTTCGATATCTAACATCGTATTCCACAAAGAAGAGCTGATTGTTCCTGCAACTTCACGACTCCTTTGAATGATATCCTTTTCCTGCCTGCTGACCCATATGCTGTCCTCAATATTAAACATTACATAGTCCACCGGGGTATGTTCATATACAAAATGCAATACGCTGTGATTGGTATCCATCGAGCAGAAGATCTTGTAGGGATTGCCCATGCGCACCTTTCTCAGATCAAAGACATCCGCAGAAGCCATAGCGAGTTTGTGGATGGTATCCTGGGAAATCCCATAACTGTATAAAAGGGTCCCCAGCGTCTGGTTGCGCTTGATTTTTCCGGTAATTATGTGAAATGAATCAATGGCTAGTCCATATTCCCTTGCTATAAAAACCTCAGAGGTAATACTATCATGGTATTCGATGTAGATACCTCCATGATCTTCAGGATGCCTGGTTAAATAAATTACTCCAATAGTAATTAATCCGCCTATAATAAGGATTGGGATCAGTCTTGAAATTGCTCGCA
>JAUUZM010000032.1 GCA_030589965.1 Bacteroides sp. | reverse complement strand
CCGAACCAGACTTCCTGCCAGGTATGGACATTTTGAGCAGACCTACTTCTCTTGGACTGAGATGGCGCCATCGACCGCGGGATATTCCCTTCTTGGTCAATCCTGCATAATATACACGATCCAGCCGGGTCACCTTATATCCGAGTTGTTCGAAAATCCTTCTTACAATGCGGTTTCTACCGGAATGAATTTCCATTCCGATTTGAGTCCGGTCAGTGGTTTCTACATATTCCACCCTGTCAGGCCGGATAAAACCATCATCGAGTTCCAAACCCAGGGATAGTTTCTCCATATCAACGGCGGTAATGGCTTTGTCAATATGAATATGATAGATCTTTTTCTTATTAAAAGATGGATGGCTCAGGGTCTCTGCAAGGTCACCATCATTGGTTAGCAAGAGGACACCTGTGGTATTCCTGTCAAGTCTGCCAACCGGGTAGATACGCTCATCACAGCATCCCTTGACCAGGTCCATCACAGTTTTCCGGTCATGGGTATCCTTTACAGTGGTAACTGTGTCCTTTGGCTTGTTCAGCAGTACATAAACCTTTTTTTCTCCCCTGAGATTTTTCCCCCGGTAACTGACTAAATCCGCCGGTGCAACCCGGATTCCCATTTCCGTAACCGTTTTACCGTTTACCTTAACATGGCCGGAGCGGATAAGCTCATCAGCTTCCCTGCGTGAGCAAACTCCAGTATTAGCAATGAAACGATTCAGCCTGATACCCGTATTTGCGGACTCTGAATGGGGCTCATTCTGCCTGTTCGTACGTTTACCACCATGCGACTTGTCATTCCTTTCAGATCGCACACCGACAACAGGCTTGTCATACCTTTCAGATCGGTTTCCCCCACGGGATTTGCCACCTTTTTTTGAAGATTCTTTCATACCGCTGCAAATGTACAAATTGTTTGTGTGGTTCTGCTTTCTTTGCCATCTTTGTGTGTATTATGACACTTATAAAATCAATATCAGGTATCCGCGGTACAATAGGCGGTAAGCCTGGAGATGGACTAACGCCCCTGGATATCGTAAAATTCACCTCAGCCTACGCCGCATGGGTGATGGAGCAATCTGGAAAAAAGGGTGGAAGTATTATCGTGGGAAGGGATGCCAGGACTTCAGGAGAAATGGTTGAACAGCTGGTTTGTGGTACCCTTGCGGGAATGGGAATGAATGTGGTGAACCTTGAGCTGGCTACCACGCCAACAGTTGAGATAGCTGTAACGGGGGAAAAGGCCTCAGGCGGGATAATCCTCACGGCTAGTCATAATCCCGGACAATGGAATGCACTCAAATTATTGAATGAGAAAGGGGAGTTCATTTCGGCAGAGGACGGGCAGAGAATACTGGACCTTGCAGCAGGGGTACAATTCGAATATGCACCCGTAGAAAATATTGGTAGTGTAACGAGGATGGGTGATTATGCTGAACGGCATATTTCAAAAGTACTTGCCCTTGATCTTGTCGATACCAATGCAATCAGGGCAGCAGGACTCAAGGTTGTGGTTGATTGTGTGAATTCTGTAGGAGGAATCGTCCTGCCATCCCTCTTGAAACAACTGGGTGTTAAGGAGGTGATAGAATTGTACTGTGAGCCAAATGGTCTGTTTCCCCATAACCCGGAACCATTGCCGGAGCATCTTACAGATCTTTCCGAAACCGTTGTGAAAAACGGGGCTGATCTTGGACTGGTGGTTGATCCCGATGTGGACAGGCTGGCAATCGTGGATGAAAAGGGTCATATGTTCGGGGAAGAATATACCCTGGTGGCAGTGGCTGATTATATCCTTGGCAAAACTCCTGGGAACACTGTATCTAATCTTTCCTCCACCCGTGCACTCAGGGATGTCACGGAAAAGCATGGTGGAAATTACTTTGCTTCAGCCGTTGGGGAAGTGAATGTAGTACGGACAATGAAACAAAATAATGCAGTTATCGGAGGAGAAGGAAATGGTGGAGTTATCTACCCTGAAATGCATTATGGACGGGATGCACTGTGCGGTGCTGCCCTCTTCCTGACACTTCTTGCTCAATCAGGACTGAGCACAAGCAAACTAAGAGAGAGTTACCCTGATTACTATATCTCCAAAAATAAGGCCAGTCTGGATCCCAATGCACCCATTGATGGAATCCTGGATAAGATTGCAGGAGCATACAGCAAATATTCAGTGAACCGGGAAGACGGTGTAAAGATCGATATGCCAGATGGCTGGGTCCACTTAAGAAAATCCAATACCGAACCCATCATACGGATTTATAGCGAGGCAGGCTCAAAAAAACAGGCAGATGCCATGGCCGGGGAGGTAATTAACCTGATAAAAGAAGAATATAATTAGAAATGAGAAGTACCGGAACTGAATTATTGAAATGTACCCGATCTGTTTTGATCATTTTTGCGATCCTTTTCCTGGCCGCCTGTTCCCCGGGCAAACCGGAACAGAAAACACCCGTAAAGGACCCCAATATCCGTGTCATTACGGAGAAATACCCAAACGGGGTAATGAAATCTTCGACGGAGGCAGTTGGACAGCTAAGGCATGGGGAATCAAAGGAATACAGAAAAGACGGGACACTGGAAAACCTGATCACCTACGAGAATAACCGTAAGCATGGTCCGGCCAGAAATTACTATCCAGATGGAAGAACCGTGAAGACAGAGATCAATTTTGTGAACGGCTACAAGCAGGGAGAAACCCACTGGAATTTTCCTGACGGGAAGATCTACCGGATCACACCTTATATAAATGGTAAAATTTTTGGGATACGACAGGTTTACTATAAGAATGGGAACCTTCAGGCTGAGATCCCTTACATTGATGGTCAGCCTGGGATGGGACTGAAAGAATATAATTCAAATGGCAGCGCAAAGAAGTTTGATTCAAAAATTGTATTCAAAGAAACTGATCGGATCGCCCTGGATAATACTTTTAAGCTTGTGATTTCATTATCAGGTGCATATAAAAACGTTAAATATTATAGCGGGAAGTTATATGACGGAAAGTACTGGAATGATCAGCTCTCACCAATAGCCTCTGAAAATGGAGTTGGAGTGATGGACTTTTTTGTTTCGAAAGGCTCATTTAAAATGGAAACCATTAATGTTATTGCCAGGATTAAAACTCCGCTGAATAATTATTATATCATCCAGAAGGAATATCACCTGGCCCTGGAAAACAAATACTAGTAAGGTTATTGGAATGAATTCAGTTTTAGCTTGAGTTCAATATTGTCCGGAGCGTAAAGCAGGCCTTTTTCAATTAACTCTCTTGATTTTTTGACCTCACCGTTCCTGTAATAATAGATGGCCGCTGAAGAATAGCTGCGACCAATCAGGAGGTTGTCAATTTCCGCTTCAGGATTCTCATCCATCAATCTTTCAAATTCCATCATATATATTGCTCCAGCCTTTCCGTCTTTTAATTGAAATGCCTCACCGGATAATTCAAGGTAGGTCTGAATCTTAACGAGTATATATATACCCTCTTCAGTGATCGCCACAGCACTGGAATCGTAAAATTGGATTTTCTGTAGTACGACAGCCGGACTTACCATCATGGAATAACCGGCAAGTGAACGAGCAAGAAGATCCCTGGCTTTTTCATTTTCTGGTTTCAGATGCTGAGCTTGTTCCAGAAAATCTAATGCCTTCCCGTAGCGGGTATCATTAAACTCAAGCCTGCCGCTCTCATATAAATACTCGAATGTAAAGTCGTTTTTAAGTCCCTCATCTCCAAGGTAATTCATCAGGTAATCATAGATAAACATAAATCCTTCGGGGTCTTCCTCCCGCAGCAGAACAGTATTAACAATATCTGAAAGGTAGTCTTCAATCAGCTTCCGGGTAATCCCGTAATCCACTAAATGGCTTGCCTTTATAAGGTATCCCAGACTGAGTGGGTTATGGTAATCCATATCTACCAGGTACCTTTTTAGTTCCAGCAGAAGCATATATTGAGTTTTGTAAGAGGGATGGAGGATGAACGCCTTTTCCAATTGTGCGTATGCATCGTTGAGATTTTCATGAATTATCATTTCAACCGCAGAGTTCAAATAGAGCATCCCTACCATTTCCCTGATGGATAACCCGTATGCTGCAAAATAATATTGCCGGAACAATTCTTTGATACTGGTATTCCGGTAAGTCTGCTCATTAATGACATCCTGCTTATGAATGAAATCGACAAAATTCTGCCGGGTTTCATGGTCGAACATGAAAAACTGCTGCCCGGGTTTGCTTGTTTCAATCATGATTCGTTGGCTTGCCGGGTAGGCGATCAGGTAAATGTGAGTAGGGACCTCGTATATCTCATAAGGAATCTCCAGTTTCTCAAGTATAAACGAATAGATGGCAGCGGCAGTGAAGTAATTAAAATTCCCGAATTTGAAAAGGTCATCGAAGTCCGCTCCATGCACATAGGATATGAGCAATGCCTTGCTGACATATTTTTTGATGCGCTCAATTTTTTTTTCTTCACTCAATTCATCGAATTTCTTTTCACGAATGATAGAAATTATATCATCTACCCAATCCCTGTATAATTCCAGTTCCCTCTCATCCGTTTTTGGATTTATGGCTGAAATCATGGCCAGGTAATCTGGCTTCTCAACTAAAAAATTTTGGAATGCATGTCTTTCAAGGTCAGAGAAATAGATCAACTCATTTGCCTTGAAAAGGGTGTCAGTACCCAGTATCTGTGCTCCGGTGGAGGTAGATGACAGCAATAATATTAGAATCAGAGGAAGGTAATTCTTCATCAGGGTTTAAAGATAATAATCTAAGAAACAAACTTCGCTGCGTAACACACACTCATAATTTGCTTCGGATTAAAAATTATTTACATTTGCTTTAGTAGGAACCAAAAACATTATACCATGCCAAAAATTACAGTTATAGGAGCCGGAAATGTCGGCGCCACCTGCGCAGATGTTCTGGCGCATAAAGATCTTGTTAAAGAAATTGTCCTGGTTGACATCAAACCGGGGGTTGCCGAGGGAAAAGCACTTGATATCTGGCAAACATCATCCATCAATAGCTTTGATACAAAGGTTGTCGGAGTGACAGATGATTATGAAAAAACCAAAGATTCCGACATTGTGATCATTACTTCCGGCATTCCCAGGGGACCGGGGATGTCAAGGGATGACCTTATAAAGACTAACGCCGGAATCGTCAAGTCTGTAACCGAAAAGGCTGTTGCAGCTTCACCTGATGCTATCATCATTGTCGTGTCAAATCCATTGGATGTCATGACGTATGCCGCCCAATTGGCCTCCGAAAAATCAAATCAGAAGGTATTCGGACAGGCCGGGATACTCGATACCGGAAGGTATAATGCTTTTGTAGCAGATGCACTGGGTGTTTCTCCAAACGATGTTGTGTCAATGTTGCTAGGCGGTCATGGAGACACCATGGTACCACTGCCTAGATTAACCACAGTTGGAGGAGTACCCCTTGATAAACTGATGGATAAGGAAACCAGCGATGCCATTGTTCAGAGAGCCCGTGTCGGAGGTGGTGAAATAGTTAAACTGCTTGGCACATCTGCATGGTATGCACCCGGCGCCGCTGCTGCCCTTATGGCTGAAGCCGTGCTATGCGACAAGAAAAAGATCGTTCCTGTCTCTATCCGCCTGGATGGTGAGTACGGTCTCAAGGATGTTTACCTTGGCTTACCTGTTGTGCTCGGCAAGGATGGTATTGAGAAGGTAATTGAACTGGATCTTAATGATGAGGAAATTGCGATGCTCCATAAATCTGCAGATTCCGTTAAATCAGTCATGAAAGTCCTCGATGACATGAATCTTTTCTAATATTTCCAGAAGCTCCTGCCCCTCCTGAAATTTCCCGGAAAATACCCGGGAAAAATGCGAAAATTATATATATTTGCGGGTTCAAATTAAGGACTGCCAGGAGGCGTTGTATATAATTAAATCAGAACCAAATGCAGAATAAAGGGGCCGTAAGGCTATTTGCCATTGCACTGGCCGTTGTATGTGTATATCAATTGTCGTTTACTTTCGTCAGCAATAAGGTGGAGAATGACGCCGTCGAGTATGCTGCAGGTGATTCCACACTTGAAGCAAGATATCTTGATTCCATCGCCAGCGAAACTGTTTTTAACATTGTTCTTCGCAAATATACTTACCGTGAGTGTAAGGAGCGTGAGATTAACCTCGGACTTGACCTTAAAGGTGGGATGAACGTTACCCTGGAAGTTTCCATGGTTGATATGATCCGATCCCTGGCAAATTACAGAACCGATACTACTTTTAACCGGGCTGTTGCCCTGGCCAGGGAATATCAGAAAGATTCCCAGGATGATTTCATTTCTCTGTTCGGTAGAGCTTTTGAAGAAATCGATCCGAATGCACAACTGGCTGCCATTTTTGCAACTCGTGAACTCAAGGGTGAAATAGAGTTTACCTCCACCAATGATGAGGTACTTAGGGTTATCAGGGTACAAACTGACGGGGCAATGGATAATGCCTTTAATGTTCTTCGTAACAGAATTGACCGTTTCGGTGTAGTCCAGCCAAGTATCCAGAGACTGGAAACCCAGGGCAGGATATTGGTTCAGCTACCTGGTGTAAAGGAACCGGCAAGGGTAAGGAAACTGTTACAGGGAACAGCCAGCCTTGAATTCTGGGAGACCTATGAGAATTCGGAGATCTTCCCTTATTTTCAGGATGTGAACACTAGAGTTAAAGAAATACTGGATGCTGAAAAGGCTCTTCTGGGCGCTGAAGATGTATCTGAAGAAACAGTTGTCCAGCCAGATGATAATTCACTTCTTGCTGAACTTGAACAAACAGAAACAGAATCTACAGGTGACGGTGAACTCAGCCTTCTTGACCAGATTGGTGCTGACAGCCTGGCGACCGATTCATCAAATATGTCTTTGGATGCTTTTATCGAAGCAAATCCCCTGCTTGGGATACTTCAGCCTAATGTTACCCGTGAAGGACAATTTGTTCCTGGTGCCGGCGTAGGATTCGCCCATCATAAGGATACTGGAACAATCATGAGGTACCTGACCATGGCTCAGATCCGCAGTCTTATGCCCAGAGATGTCAGATATCATTGGGATATGGCCCCTTTTGACGAGGGTGAGAATTATTTTGTACTCTACGCCCTTCGTATTACGGGGCGTGATGGCAGACCTCCCCTTGACGGATCAGCTGTTACCAGCGCAAACGTAGACTTTTCACAAACCGGAGGAACGCCTACAGTAACCATGGGCATGAATCCTGAAGGAGCAAAGGAATGGGCCCGCCTGACACGTGAAAACGTTAATAAAGCCATCGCCATTGTGCTGGATGATTATGTTGTATCTGCTCCAACCGTAAATGAAGAGATTCCGAACGGACGCTCCACTATTACCGGTAATTATACCTATGCAGGTGCAGAAGACCTTGTTAACGTATTAAAATCAGGTAAACTACCTGCTCCTGCAAGGATTGTACAGGAAGCAATCGTTGGTCCATCTCTTGGAGAGGCGGCTATTAAAAGTGGACTGAACTCATTCCTGTTGGCTTTCTTAGTGGTATTGCTTTATATGGTGTTCTATTACAGCCGTAAAGCAGGACTTGTTGCCGATACTGCTCTGGTTGCCAATATGTTTTTCCTGATGGGGGTACTGGCCTCACTGGGTGCGGTACTTACCCTTCCGGGGATAGCGGGGATTGTGCTAACCATTGGTATGTCCGTTGATGCGAATGTGCTTATTTACGAAAGGATACGAGAGGAACTTGCCGCTGGAAAGGGGATGAAGCTTGCCATCGCAGATGGTTATAAGAATGCCTACTCCGCCATTATTGATGCTAACGTAACTACTCTGTTGACAGGGATTATCCTTCTGGTATTCGGTACCGGTCCGATTAAGGGTTTTGCCACCACACTTGTGATTGGTATTCTCACCTCTCTTTTCTCAGCAGTTTTCATTACCCGCCTGGTTTATGAAAGAATGCTTTCAAAGGGTAAATCAATTACATTCTCAACCAAAATGACCCAGAATGCATTCAAAAACACAAATATCCAGTTTATAGCCAATCGGAAGATATTCTACGCTATCTCCGGAACCATCGTTTTACTTGGGATCATTTCACTGGCTACCAGAGGACTCAACCAGGGTATTGATTTTACAGGTGGACGGACTTATGTTGTCAAGTTCGAACAATCTGTAAATACCATGGATGTACAGAGCAGCCTCGAAGGAGTATATGGTGAAGCTCCACAGGTCATCACTTTCGGTGGGGATGACCAGATCAGGGTAACTACAAAATATAAGATTGACGAAAACGATGTTGCAGTCGATGAGGAAGTAGAAAGGTTGCTTTATAAAGGTTTAAAGACCTATATGGAAGATAATGTTTCATTTGATTCCTTCCTGTCAGATTACCGTCAGAGTTCCCAGAAAGTTGGTCCTACAATAGCAGATGATATTAAGAAACAGGCGGTATGGGCCGTCCTTTTTGCCCTCATTGCCATCTTTATATACATTCTAATACGATTCCGAAACTGGCAATTTGGTTTAGGAGCTGTTGCTGCTCTTCTCCATGATGTACTTATCGTTCTGGGAATATTCTCAATATTTTATGGGATCATGCCATTCTCACTTGAGATTGACCAGGCCTTTATTGCAGCCATCCTTACTGTTGTGGGTTACTCGATCAACGATACCGTGGTTGTATTTGACCGGATCAGGGAATACGTCGGACTGTACCGTAAGCGGGAGCGGTCTGAGATTATTAACCTTGCATTGAACAGCACTCTCAGCCGTACATTCAGTACTTCATTGAGTACCTTCTTTGTAGTATTGATGATTTTCCTCTTCGGAGGTGAGGTAATCAGAGGATTCACCTTTGCACTACTATTAGGTGTGGTTGTGGGAACTTATTCATCGCTGTTTATTGCAACCCCTGTTGTGTACGATACAATTGTGAAATCGGAAACGACCCGGGTTCTGAAAGCGAAGAAAAGATCCTGATAAAAATTACTAAAAACCGAGGGTATTGTTAAATAAGCAGCATTTAAAATTCCAGTTCCATCGGTATCACTAAATCGTCTCGACATTTCTTCGCAATGGAGTCGACTTTTTTAGTAATACCTCTGGTACTCATTGGAATTTTGCAGCTGCGATTTAATAATGCCGAGGTTAGTAATTTAATCAGGATACTATTAAATTTGTCGCAGGAAACCAATAGTTTTCTATTTCAGAAATTCTGAAGTATCTTTACAGCAATCAAATCAGGTCATGCCAGAAACATTATTATTCATCAGCGGACAGGAAATCATAATCTTAGGATTGGCAGTTTTGTTGCTTTTCGGTTCCAAGAAGATACCAGAGATGGCAAGGGGATTGGGAAAGGGAATGAGGGAATTCCGTAAGGCTGCGGATGACATCAAACGTGAATTAAATGACTCAGCTCCCGAAATCACTAAAGACCTCAAGGAGATGGGAAATAATCTTAAAAGCAGTACCGACGGTATAGCGGATGATTTTAAAAAATTCAAGAAAGACCTGAAGTAAGCTTCCAGCCGAATGCAATATCTCCTGCTACTGCTTGGTTTCGTTTTATTAATCTTCAGTGGGAAACTACTTATTACATGCAGCATTTCCATTGCCAGGCGATTAAATCTGTCTCCTTTTGTGATAGGTTTGACAATAGTGGCCATTGGTACATCAGCCCCTGAACTCCTTGTCAGTCTGACCGGAGCCCTTAAAGGACATACTGATCTGGCCATTTACAATATTGTAGGATCGAATATCTCTAATGTACTGCTGGTACTTGCCATAGCCACGATTATACTTCCCATACCTGTGCGCACCCAAACACTGAAATTTGACGGATCAGTTCTCCTGTTTTTCACCCTCGCATTCTGGTTTGTTATAAGGGATATGCAATTATCAGCCTGGGAAGGAGGGACTATTTTTTTACTGTTGGCAATCTATGTTATTGTCTCCCTGTATCGTTCACGAAAGGATACTAAGGACAATCCAAACCAGGATTCCCCAGGAATGAAACCATGGATTGCCCTGCTGGGAGTGGTGGCAGCGAGCGGGGGACTGGCACTGGGAGCTAGCCTGTTGGTTGATAATGCCATTCTGGTAGCAAGGGCATTTGGACTAAGCGAAAGAATAATTTCCGTATCCATGATCGCTATTGGAACCAGCATACCGGAACTTACCACCTCAGTTATTGCAGCTTTCAGGAAGCAAACTGATATTTCGATTGGTAACATTATTGGCTCCAACATATTCAATATTGGATTTGTTCTTGGAATCACCACTATGATAAAACCCCTTGAGGTAAATCCACTGATTCTGAGTTTTGATATTTTCTGGTTTGTCGGCGTTAGCCTGATGCTTATATTGCTTATTGTAGTACCTCCTTCATTTAAATTGGCAAGGTGGAAGGGAGTGCTTATGCTATTACTGTATTTGATATATTTGTATCTAATCCTGAATTAATCTATCCGGTCTATGATCCGCAGCAAAAATATTATTAAGTCTTTTGGAGAATTACAGGTACTGAAGGGAATTGATCTGGAAATCAGTCAGGGTGAAATAATTTCCATCGTTGGGGCCAGTGGGGCTGGTAAAACGACTCTTCTCCAAATCATTGGGACTTTGATGCAAAAGGATCAGGGAGAAGTCTGGATAGGGGATACCAATATCGATACATTGAAGGAAAAACAATTGGCCAGGTTCAGGAATCAGAAAATTGGCTTTGTTTTTCAGTTTCACCATCTTCTTCCAGAATTTACAGCGCTTGAAAATGTTTGTATACCTGGTTTCATTGCCAAACGTTCCCGGAAAGAAGTTGAGTCCAGAGCAAAGGATTTACTTGCTTTCCTCGGTCTGGATAGCAGGCTGGAACATAAACCAAATGAATTGTCAGGAGGGGAACAACAGCGTGTGGCAGTAGCCAGGGCCCTGGTGAATGAACCAGCCGTAATTCTGGCTGACGAACCTTCCGGAAACCTTGACAGCCAGAACAAAAAGGAACTTCATGAAATGTTTTTTGTCCTTCGTGAAAAGTTCAATCAGACTTTTGTAATTGTTACCCACGACATAGAACTTTCGGAGATGTCAGACAGAATGATTCGTATGAAGGACGGTGAAATCATAAGCTGATTTGTATAAATAGCCTATGCACCCGCCGGTCTCAGATACGATAAAAAACCTGCTGGAAGAAAAAGCCAGAGAGTATAACTCACCTGCTTTTATTGAGAATGATCCGATTCAAATACCACATTCTTTCAGTGACCCTGAGAATATTGAGATTTCAGGTTTTCTGGCTGCCACTCTTGCCTGGGGCAGACGGGATATAATCATAAGAAATACCCTTGACCTGATAGGCAGAATGGATAATAATCCAATTGAATTCCTCAGGAATATGGAGGAAAAGGATCTTCAGGCATTCAGTGATTTTAAGCACAGAACTTTCAATGGGGAGGATTGTAAGTTTTTTATCCGCTCACTTCGAAATCTATACAAAAATGGGAAGGGTCTGTATTCTACATTTCTGGAGGGGTATAATCCCCGGCATAATATAAAAGATGCAATACATAATTTCCGTCTGGAATTCCTGAAAACGGATCATCTTCAAAGAAGCCATAAACACCTGGCTAATCCTTCTCTTGGCTCTGCTGCCAAACGAATTAATCTTTTCTTGAGATGGATGGTCAGGAAGGACGAAGGAGGTGTTGATTTCGGTATATGGACCGGGATAGATGCTGCGGATCTTTATATCCCATTGGATATTCATACGGGTAATGTCGCGAGGCAACTGGGACTCCTGAACAGAAAGCAGAATGACTGGAAAGCAACTGAGGAGTTGACCGAAGTACTCCGGGAATTGGATCCGGATGATCCTGTAAGGTTTGACTACGCACTTTTTGGAATGGGGGTTTCTGAAAGCAAAAGAGATGGCTAATCAATGGTTTCGCTTTAAACATTTTACGATTCATCAGGAAAAATCGGCTTTTAAGGTCGGAACTGATGGTGTTTTACTTGGTGCATGGGCCGATGTTACCGGGGTTGATTCTGTACTGGACGTGGGAACCGGAACCGGATTACTGTCCCTCATGATTGCCCAGCGTTCAATGGCGGAAATTACTGCCATTGAAATTGACCACTCATCCTGTGAACAGGCTCTGGTAAATATACGGGAAAGTCCCTGGCAGGAAAGGATCAAAGTAGAACACAAATCCTTGCAGGACTTTGCGGCGGACAGGCAATTTGATATGGTAATTTCCAATCCGCCTTTTTTCCAGAATTCCATGACCCCGGCTGACAAAGGAAGAATGCATAGCAGGCATAATACCCTGCTTTCACCGAAGGAACTTGTCACATATTCCAAACTCTTTCTAAAACCTGAAGGAAAACTTTGCCTGATTTTCCCAGTCGATGAGGGCAGAATCCTGATAAATCTCTGTTCTGACGCCGGACTCAGCCTTCACAGGTTGATGCGGATAAAGCCCACACCATCATTGCCGGCGAAAAGATATCTGATGGAATTTCGACCTTACCCGGCAGAATCAGTAGCAGAAGAAGAAATCACTATCGAAAGAGGTAAAAGGCATGACTACAGCGATGAGTACAGGGAATTGTGTAAGGATTTCTACCTGGACTTCTAGGGAGGTCTATCTACAATTTTCCGGAAGTAAAGCTACTTTTCTGTGAACAGTATTCCGTAGTTTTCCAATTCTTTCATTACCGGCTCATAGATCTGCCTGTGAATTGGAATATGAACGCCTGTCAGTGATATTTTTCCCTGCAGGATAAGCTTTGTGGCAATAGCAACCGGGATGCCAACGGTTTTAGACATTGCAGTATGAACCCTGTCTTCACCCTTTATGGCCATGGAGGAGACAATCCTATGCCGCTTATCATCAATCAGATATTCAATCCTGTGCCGCATCACAATCATATCTTTATCCCCCGGATCAAGGGTGAGTTTTTCTTCCAGCAAAGCCTGTAATACCCTGGCAGGAGTTTGATCCTGGACAGCAGCAATTTTACGGGAGAATAGTCCAAGCCACTCAAGCTTTTTCAGGATTTCCCCATCCAATTCAAGGTCCAGGTACCTTGCAAGCTTCGTTTCCACCGGATCTATGATATTATAGCCTAAAAAACTATTGGTAAAGTCTCTATGGGTCATTTTGCCAGGGAATTCGACCTTGTAGGAGTCATCTGTTGCCCCCAGTTGCACCAAAGCGTCCCAGGCATCACAGAAACCAGTTCTTCGAATGGTGCCCCGGAACATTGTTGAAATATCCTGCAATCAGTAGTCATCCTGGTAGGTCAGGGAGTCCCGGTTGGGATAGACTTCAAATTCTCCAAGTTCAAGGACCTTTATGATTTCGTATCTCTGAAAAAGTTTATGGTAGGGAATGTATTTGAATTTGCCATTATGAAGGAATCTAGCCCCAGCCTGTCCGGCAAGTACAACATTCCTGGGATTCCAGGTGAATTTATATTTCCATGGATTATTATCCGAACCAGGAGCTACAAGTCCGCCCGTATTAGATTCAAAAACATCAACCCTTCCTCCCTCAGCACGGATTTTGTCAAGGATCTGCATAGCGGACATATGATCAATTCCCGGGTCCACCCCAATCTCATTAAGAAGCAAAATACCATTTTTACGGGCTTCCTCATCAAGTTCCTTCAGTTCATTTGATACATAAGATGCAGTCACCATATGCCTGCCGTTCCGGACACAGGATTCAGCCACCAGGGAATGAAACCTGGCGGGAAGCATGGAAATAACAATATCTGCCTCGGATATTAAGCGTTCTTTTTGCAGCTCATCCATGACATCAAAGCGAATAGCCTTCCCGTTTGGATGATTGCCTAGTTTTTGCCTTGCAAGTTCCTCATTAATATCTCCCAGAATGATTTTCCATTGATTTTCCTGCGAATGTTCCAGCAGGTACCTTATACAGGTTGAGGTTGATAGTCCCGCGCCAAGGATGAGAATTTTTTGCATTAATTCCGGGTTAGATGTTCAGTGGATCAAAGTTAATGCGCAAAATGAATTATGATTTTTAAGCCCATGAGTTTTAAAACATGAATCAGGAAAAAATAAGGGCCGGCTCTTTACGAACCGGCCCCACACAGAAAACATCCGGCAATGGATCTCTAGCCTCCTGTGTAATAACTGTTCTGGACTAATTTTGGATTTGCTTCCATTTCCCTTTCGGGGATGGGGAAAATGAGGTTCCCGGCATCATAGGGATCGGTGTCGATATTCTCTTTCCATCGCTTCAGGTCATGCAGGCGGAATCCCTCCCAGCATAATTCAAGGTATCTTTCATTCCGAATGGAAGCCTGGTCAATACTCACCAGCTGAGGTGCATTGGCCCTGGCCCGGATGAGATTTATATCTGCCAGTGGAGTATCTCCAGTGCTTGTCCCGGCTTCAAAGTTGCCTTCTGCCCGGGTGATATACATTTCTGCAAGACGGATAACCGGGAAGTTCCTTCGGCTGTCTCCATACTTAGCAGAAGCAATACCGCCCGTTCCAAGGTCAGAAATACCCAGGTAATACATCTCATACACATTATCAATCTGGGTTATTCCTACTTCCGTATCTTCCATTAATCCACCTCTGTTATCAAGTGAATCAAAAAGCTCCAGAAAGGCCGGGGTAATATCGATATCCCCACGTCCCTGTCCGGCGAGATTTGCCCAGTGTGTTGCCAATCCGGCATTGCTTTCACCATAATTACTGGTCTCGTTCTGACGAATTGCAAAGACATCTTCACTTACAAAGGCTTTATTGTTAAAGGCATCAAGAGTTGCTGATTCAAGTCCATACAACCCTGACTGGATGACACGGTCAGCCTTTAGAGCAGCTTCTGCAAACATCCCCTTTTGAAGGTATATACGGGAAAGCAATGCCGATGCTGCATAGCTTGAGATATAGCCCTCATTCCCCTCGAAGGGAGTCAGCAAAGTTTCAGCTTCTGTCAGATCGGAGATGACCTGGCTGTAAACTGCCTCAACACTTGCCCTGTCGGGTTCGGAAACATCAGAAACATTTATCGTAGGAGTCGTTATCAGGGGTACTCCAAGCTGATTATTGGTTTCACCTGCTTCGTAGGGCAATCCCCATAACCTGACAAACTCAAAATACATCATTCCACGAATTCCCTTTGCTTCTCCTTCCAAACGTGCTTTCACCGCCGGGTCCTCTACAACATCAAGTACGGCAAGAACCGTATTTACAATATTAATTACTTCATAACCACGGATCCAGGTATCACGGACCATCAGGTTACTGGTAGTAATAGACTTTG
>JAUUZM010000191.1 GCA_030589965.1 Bacteroides sp. | reverse complement strand
CAAATTTACGATATTTTAATTTAATAGGAAGTTGAAGATCAAGTCAACATCACTAGATGGATGAAAGTTGTCACTAAGGACGGAACCAAATAAGATTTAGGTAATTACTGCAATTTCACCTCGAAAGGTATATTATTCCAAAAGTGGCAAATTGCTGAGAATCCTAAATTCGTTAACTTTGGATTGTGAATTCTGTCAATGAAATATTAATTAAGATCAAAAATTCAGTTGAATCTACTGATCCAGATGCAACTATCATTCTGTATGGATCATTTGCCAGGGGAGAACAAGGCAAAGAATCTGATCTGGATCTTATCATCCTGCTAAATAAGGATAAGGTTAACAGAGCAGATGAGAAGCGAGTCAAGTATCCTTTGTATGATATTGAATTCGACACGGGTCAAATTATTAGTCCAATGGTGTTTTCTATTAATGATTGGGAAAACCGGCACTGCATTACACCCTTCTATCACAATATCTCAAAGGAGGGTATCAAATTATGAAAGATTCCGATCGTAGGGAATTAGTTACCTATCGTCTGCATAAAGCGAAAGAGACGATTAGTGAGATTGAACTTCATCTTCAGAATGAATTTTGGAACACCTCTGTCAACAGGATGTATTATGCGTGCTTCTTTGCAGTATCTGCTTTACTCATCAACGATGATATTAAGGCCCAAACTCATGCAGGAGTGCGCCAAATGTTTGGATTGCATTTTGTAAAGACTGGTAAAATCGAAATAGAATTGGGTAAATTCTATACGGACATCTTTGATAAGAGAATGAGTAGTGACTACGAGGATTTCATGGAATTTGAGAAAGAGGAGGTTCTTGAACTTTATGCTCAAGCAAATCTATTTGTCACTCGGATAATACAGCTTCTGGACATGGAGGTCTAGGGAAATCCTCATCTTTTAGATTTTTTAATTCCTTTAAACTTGATTTGTATGACTAAATTACTCTCTTTATTACCAATTCTAACCTTTTTAACAGCCTGCACAATCCAGGAAAAAGATAAGCCCGGAAACCCAAATTTTGTATGGATCATTTCCGAGGATAATTCCAAACATTATATGGAACTCTTCGATGAACACGGGATTGCTACTACAAATATCCAAGGATTGGCTGAGGATGGCATTCTTTTTACCCGGGCATTCTCAAATTCTCCTGTTTGCAGTGTTGCAAGGTCTACCCTTATCTCCTGCTGTTACGCACCGAGAATAGGCACTCAGTACCACAGACGCACAGTCCGTGTCAACATGCCGGACGGAACGGAGATGTTCCCTTCCTATCTGCGTGAGATTGGTTATTATACCAGCAATAACAGCAAGGAAGATTATAATATCAACAAGAACGAAGGGGTTTGGGATGAATCCTCAAATAAGGCTCACTGGAGCAACAGGGCAGACGGACAGCCATTTTTTCATGTGGAATCTCATTCACGTTCCCATGAAAGCAATTTGCATTTTAAAAAGAATAAGATGGAGAGCTATTCCCCGAGCGTTGATCCGAATGAGGTTTTTCTGAATCCCAATCATCCGGATACGGAAACATTCCGTTTTACGGCAGCTTATTACCGCGATAAAATTCTCCAGATAGATACCATAGTTGGAGATGTGGTCGAGCAGTTGGAAGAAGAGGGTTTACTTGAGAATACCTTTGTATTTTATTTCGGTGATCACGGTGGGGTACTTCCAGGGAGTAAGGGGTTTGCGTATGAGACAGGATTGCATGTGCCACTTGTTGTCAGGATTCCAGAGAATTTCAGGCATTTGGTTGACCTTAAGGCTGGTTCAAGTACGGATGGTTTTGTGAGTTTTATAGATTTCGGCCCAACTCTTCTTAAACTTGCCGGAGCAAACATTCCGGAAGGTATTGACGGTAAACCGTTTTTAGGAAAAGACATCAGTGAGAAAGATCTTCAGTCAAAAGATGTGACATTTGGTTATGCCGATCGATTTGATGAGA
The DNA here is from genome assembly GCA_030589965.1 of Bacteroides sp. Lineage (GTDB taxonomy): Bacteria > Bacteroidota > Bacteroidia > Bacteroidales > SM23-62 > SM23-62. Next base: position 4,482 of record JAUUZM010000191.1, on the reverse strand, counting down.
AATACGACCTTGTCCGAACCGCAAGAAAGGGCAAATACAAATACATGCGTAATTACCAGCCATTTAACCCGGATGGACTTCATAACCGGTATCGTTACAGGAGCCTTGCATTCTCCGAATGGAGGGAAATGTTTAATGCCGGGGAATTGAATGATGTGCAAAAACATTTTTTTGAAGCCAGGCCTGCAGAAGAACTCTTTGATATTGAATCAGATCCTTACGAAACCAATAACCTTGCTACCGATCCGGCTTATTATGAAACCCTCAGGGAAATGCGGGGAATTCTGACTGCCTGGGTAAAGGGAATGCCTGATCTAAGCTTTTTTCCGGAAAACGAACTGGTGAAAAATGCATTTGACAATCCTGTTGTTTTCGGACAGGAGAATAAACAATTGATTTCTGAGCTTGTGGATATTGCAGATCTCAGCCTGCGGTCAATTAATGATGCACAGGATGGGATAGAGGAAGCCCTTTCTTCTAACGATCCAGTTAAAAAATACTGGGGCTTGATTGTATGCAGCAGCTTTGGAGATAAAGCCTCCGGATTTTATGAGACCGCCCGGGGCCTCACTACTGATGAAAACCTACTGGTTCGTACGAGGGCTGCTGAATTTCTTGCACTAACAGGCACAGAGGATCCGGTGGAAGTAATCACTAAAGCGCTGAAGGAAACAAATGATCCGACCGAGGCTAACCTTATGTTGAATACCGTTGTATTATTACAGGATGGTCCTCATAAATACTCGTTTGATATCCGCGAAAATCTTTTCAAACCAGAAGTTCAGAAGGGGCCCTACGTGATACGAAGACTTGAATACCTTGATCCCACATACAAAACGAAGTAAAACCTGTTTATTGTGAAGAAGTTCTATTCCAGCTTGTTGATCCTGTTTATGTCGGTCCTGACTGCTTATGGCCTGAAGCCGGATGTCAGGGTATTAATAATCGATGGATACAGCAATCATGACTGGTCATATACTACAGAGGTGATAACCAGCCTTCTTGAAAACGACGGAAATTTTCAGGTGGACATCAGTACAGCTCCTTACAATGATGCACCGGGTTTTGAAAAATGGCGACCGGACTTCAAAAAATATGATGTCGTTGTTCAGAACTGTAACAGTCTGGGCAATGGCAATTACTGGCCGGAACCGGTACAAAAAGATTTTGAAAAGTACATGGAGAATGGGGGAGGACTCTATGTTTTTCATTCCGGCAATAATTCCTTTGAAAAATGGGAGGAATACAATAAAATGATAGGCCTGGGATGGAGAAAAGCTGATGGGGGAGATGCAATAGAAATTATTGATGGGAAGATGAAGAGGATCCCTTCCGGCCAGGGTGCCAAAACAAGTCATGGCAAGCGCAGGGATATCGTTGTGGAATTGTTAGAAGACCATCCCATCAATCAGGGATATCCAGGAAAGTGGATGACACCGGATATTGAACTTTATACATATGCCAGGGGACCTGCAGAAAACCTGACAGTGCTTTCATATACCTACGATTCCAAAACGGATAAGAACTGGCCGGTGGACTGGGTGGTGAATTATGGGAAAGGCAGGGTTTATAATGCGACGACGGGACATCTATGGCATGATGTACGCATGCCACCAAGCATTCAATGTGTGGCATTTCAAACCACATTCTTAAGAACCATACAATGGCTGGCTGGAAGAACAGTATCGCACAGAGTTCCGGATAACTTCCCAACAGTCTCAGAAATCTCCCTCAATGAATTCAACCTTGCTTACAGGGATAAAGACGGATGGGAGAGCCTGTACAACGGGACAAACCTGAATGGATGGCATACTGAGTGCCTTCCTGAAGACAGGGAAAAGATTTACTGGAAAGCAGAGGAAGGATACATCGAATGCAATTCCCTGAAAAGGCCAGACCATAATTATTACTGGTTGGTTAGTGATGGGGAATACGATGATTTTCAACTCAGACTGGAATTCCAGGTATTCAAAAGTTCAACCGGAAACAGCGGGGTGCAGTTCCGAAGCAGGTTTAATAATGCCGATGAAAAATCTTGCGGAGGCTGGTTGAACGGTCCCCAGGTCGATATACATCCTCCCTGGCCATTGCGCTGCGGATTGATCTACGATGAAAGCCGGGGATATCAGCGTTGGATATACCCATCCCTCCCCAACTCTAAAATGATCGAGGAAGAAGCACCAAAAACGGCCCTGAAGACTTTACTTGTATATGCAGACCAGGAACCGGATGCCTGGAACAGTATGGAATTGATCTGCCAGGGCACCCAGATCCGCACTTTTGTAAATGGAAAACGTGTCAGCAACTTTGATGCAAGCGGTATCCTTGATGATAAAATTCATGAAAATCTGGGCACTGGCATGAAGGGCCATATAGCGCTTCAGCTTCATTCAAAAGATGAATTGCTGATCAGGTTCAGAAATTTGTATATCAGACCCATCCATATTGAATTGAGTAATAAATAGTTAATAAATAACGAAATGATTAAGGCAATAAAGATTTTATTTATCCTGACATGGACCTTGTTATGTGGAATTGGGTTCTCCCAAACACAAGCAAATATAATTCTGATCGTTGCTGATGACCATGGAAAGGATGCTCTGGGAGCCTATGGCAATCCGGTTATTAAAACTCCGGCCCTGGATGCACTGGCAGGGGACGGTATTCGTTTCGATAATGCATATTGTACCAGTGCCAGCTGCTCTGCCAGCCGTTCTGTTATTATGACGGGTCGCTTCAACCACGCCACAGGTCATTATGGCCACGCACATAATTTTCATCACTTCAGTACTTTCGATAATGAAACCTGCATGACGGAATACCTGGAAACCGGAGGATACCGGACTGCAAGGGTAGGGAAATACCATCTTGCGCCCGAAGAAGTGTATCATTTTCAGCATTTCTTTGAAGCCAACCTTCGGAACCCTGTTGAGATGGCCAATGTTTCAAAAGAATTCATGGAAGATTCATCTTCGCCATTCTTCCTGTATTATTGTACTGCCGATCCACATCGGGCGCATGACAGGGAAGACCTGCCTCTCAAACCAAATTCCTTTGGAAACGTATCCGATGGTCATTATCCCGGAGTAGAGGAGGTGCATTACACTGCGGAAGAAGTGCTGGTACCTGATTTTCTCCCTGATACGAAGGAATGCCGGGCAGAGCTGGCACAGTATTATCAGTCCGTATCGCGGGTGGACCAGGGAGTGGAGAAACTTGTTAAAATTCTGAAGGATGCAGGTAAATATGATAACACCGTAATCATCTATATTTCAGATAATGGGATTGCCTTCCCCGGGGCAAAAACCACCCTGTATGAGCCTGGAATGGAGCTTCCCTGTATTGTTAAAATGCCAGGGCAGAAACATGCTTCAACCATCACTGATAACCTTGTAAGCTGGGTTGACCTAACACCCACCATACTTGAACTTGCCGGTGCTTTTCCAAAAAAGAATAAGTTTCATGGCAAATCATTTAAAAATGTTTTGGATAATCCCGGGATTGATGGGGCTGAGGAAATATATGCCTCACATACTTTTCATGAGGTTACCATGTATTATCCTATGCGGGTGATCCATGACCATAAATATAAACTCATATACAATATTGCCTATAAACTTGATTATCCCTTTGCAACCGATCTCTGGGCTTCCCCAACATGGCAATCTGTCCTGAAGAACGGCGAAGAGGCCATCTATGGAAAACGATCAATAGACAGGTATCTTCACCGTCCGATGCTGGAATTCTTTGATTTAGAGAAAGATCCCCATGAAATTGTGAACCTTGCTGAAAATCCAGAGTATAAAGATCTGCTTGAAAAATACGTCAGCAAGATCAAAAGTTTTCAATCGGAAACAGGTGATCCCTGGATTTCAAAATGGGAATATGAATAATCAGCTTATGATGGAATACGAAAAAATGATTATGATACTGGTAATCAGTTTAATTGTGTTTGTGATAAACGTCCCTTTCGGATACTGGCGTTCTAATGTCAAATCATTCTCAGTACAATGGTTTCTGGCCATTCACCTACCGGTCCCATTCATTGTTGCACTAAGATTTTTATCAGGAATAGGTTTTGCCTGGTATACCTATATATTTTTAATAGCTGCTTATTTCATGGGACAAAAAATCGGAGCGCTTTTGATTAAAAAAACCAAAGCCGCCTGCCTTCAAACAACTTCCTGCCTGGTAATGGATGTTTTTCGTTGCATTAAAGCTTAGCCGATTCAATATTTCACCGGCCAAGTCTTTTGATGGGAGTATCTACGCTACGAATGTGTAAGCTTTTCCAATTTTTCCGGCCCTACCGGTCCGACCGATACGATGAATGTAACTATCATGGGTCTGTGGTACCTGGTAGTTGATAACATGGGTGACATCTGAGATATCGAGTCCCCTGCTTGCCACATCTGTCGCAACCAGTACACGTATCTTGCCTTGTTTGAAGGCGTTCAGTGCATTTTGACGGGCATTCTGGCT
>JAUUZM010000240.1 GCA_030589965.1 Bacteroides sp. | reverse complement strand
TTTGTCAAGTACCCAATACTTTTGGACATCCCCCGGAAATCCCCTTTGATTTCTTTTGATTGCAGACTGGATCAGTGATCCAATGGATCAGCATGTGATAAGGTCAAAATATTGGGGTATGTTCAACTCAATACTTACGGATCGACTGGAAATATGTATTTTCGCAGGATGGATGGAAGAAAAAAATAATTTCATAGAAGAGCTCAGACTTTCCTTGCAGGAGAATTTACCTGGCCAGGAATCCCAGATGAAAATGGCAGCACAGGTCCGCCTGGAAAACAAGCATGATTTCTACCGAAATGCTGCGGTAATGATCCTGCTTTATCTGGATGGTGGGAAATGGCAATTTGTATTAATGAAGAGACCTGAGTACAAGGGTGCCCATAGCAACCAGGTCAGTCTTCCGGGAGGGATAAATGAGGACATTGACCATGACCTGAAATCTACGGCATTGAGAGAAACCCGGGAAGAATTAGGCATTGATGATTCCATGATACAGGTGCTTGGAGGACTCACAAAGCTGACTATTCCAGTAAGTGGGATAGAAGTTTCTCCATATGTAGGTGTATTTCCTGAAAAGCCAGTATTTCACCCTGAACCATCCGAAGTATCTTATCTTATTGAAGTTCCCCTGGCTGACCTGCTAAATCCAAATAAAATAAAGGAGAGTGTAAGAACCATATTAGGCAATCCAATTAAGGTGCCATATTTTCATCTTAAAGAGGAACAGGTTTGGGGTGCAACCGCGATGATGCTTGCGGAATTTAATGATGTGATAATAAACCTGAAGGGGATTCATCTTCTATGAGATTCTTGTAATGCTCGTAACGTTCAAGAACCTGGATTACATAATTATACGTTTCCCTGCCCCGGGCATACCCGTATTTTATATCCGGGTCACGGTAAAACTTCGGGTCTGATTTCTTGAGCAGGGATTCATCCACATTTCCCATCCATAACTCAGGATCCAATCCTTGCTTTTTTGCTATAGTAATAGCATCAAATATATGTCCTGGTCCAACATTATAAGCCGCCAGAATAAACTTGATTCTTTCTTCTGAATCGGATATAATATCATCAAAACGTTCATCAAGCCATTGGATAAATTCTGTTCCTGCCCGTATCTGTTGCTCTGCGGATGAATTTTCAGAAATCCCAAATCTCCTGGCAGTGGATGGCATGAACTGCATTAGTCCAAATGCACCTGCCCAGGATTTAGCGGTAGGCTGGAAACGGGACTCCTGGTAGATCAGAGAGGCAAGTAATCTCCAGTCCCACCCAATCTCCTCGCTGTATTTCCTGATATACTCATCATATTCAGAGATCTTGCCCGAACTCAGGGTAAATAAATCGCTTTTAACTATACTGGCAGATCTTCTATTCTTGAAATACTTGTTATATATGACTGCATACCGAGTGGAATTCCGGTATTCTGTCAACCAGATATTTATCTCCCTGCGTAACTCATCTGCATCTGAATTTACTGCCCATGCAAGATTTTGAGGAAAGCTGATGGCAGTCTTTACATCCAGGTTGGGATAATAGGTCTGGTTTACAAGGGCAACGTTTTCATCACAAACGGTAAAATCAATCTCGCCTTCTGCCACTTTTAATATCAGGTTCTCTGTATCATCAGGCACATCAATAATATCAATGGTATCCCCGATTTCCTCCTCCAAATTCAGCATTCGCACATAATATGCCGAATTTTGCTGTACGTATACTTTTTTATTTTCCAGATCAAGTTGATTACGTATCAATTCCCTTTCAATATGACTCTCACGCATCTTTTCCCAACCTTCCGGTTTCCGCTGAACCAGTACCTGTCGTGTCTGGCTATGCGGTGTCGTGAAATCGAACTTTTTCCTCCTTTCCTTTGTAACTGTCAGGTTTATGGCAATAAGATCACAATCACCCATGCGCAGACAATTGAATGTTTCTTCCAGATCATTACTTACCACGACTTCCAGGCTGATATCTAGATGTTTGGCCAAATCCCGCAACAACTCATACTGGTAACCCATTGGCTGTCCACGGTAAATGAAATAATTTGTTGAATTGTAATCCGTTATGGCTATAAGTTTGCCCTGTTCCCTGATCTGTTGAAGATCATCGACATGTCTTTTGGAGTAGGATCTTCCTACTTCACTTTTGCAGGAAGCTGAGGCAAGTAGGATCCCCATTAATAAAATTTGAAAGCACAGAATCCGCATAATGAAAAAATGGGATTTGGTTGATGACAATTTAGTCATTGCACCAAAGCCGGCAAAATCAAAGCACCAGAAAAAATGAACAATACGTGATTAATCGTAAAAGGTCCAGGATAATCCGAATTTAAATACCCTGCCCCTCGTTGGATAATTCAGGACATGGTAGTAGTCTTTCTCAATATACCCGGCATATGCATGGTCCCATCGTAGATAAAACCTTGTCCTTTTCAATTTTGCATTCAGGAATAGATTCAGGTAGGGATAATTGCCGATTTCCCGGAGATCCTGGTTGTAATAAGATCCCGTAGCGGGTGAGAAGGCGAGCGCCCGGTATTTAGTGTAATAATAAATATCAAAACCAATCTCAGCAGTCAGGGCATTTTTAACCACTGTAATTCCAATGAAATTAGAAGTATAATAGGAAAGGTCGGGTAACCTGACTACATTATTATTACTGCTGACCTGGTAATGGATATGATGATTGGAATGGAATATTCCTGCCTGGAAATCTTTTTTTAATTCTCCACTGAAAACAGTGACCAATGGACGGTGTTGGACAGGTACAGCAGAATCATTGAAGAAAACAAGGTCACTAACCATAGAAAAATTAAACCTGCCAAGAATTTTAACAGCCTCATTACTTAAGGTTATTGAGCCCCTGATATCTTTTGTCTTACCGAAATCATTATACCAGCGATAGCTGTTGGATTCAAAATTTTTGAGAAAATGCTCAGGTTCCTCAATGGAAAACTTACCTCCAATACGGATTGTGGAGGCACCTTTCTTTCCCTGAAACTGTTTAGAAATATGGCCATCTAAAATAAGGTCAGTAGCCTTATAACCAAACAGATAGTACCGCCCCCTGGCCAGCCAGTCCCATCCCTCACCAACAGTATGCATAAAGCTGGCTCCTATATGTACATTGTGGTAATGATAATTTTTTTGACTGACTACAGATGTATCGCCATTACTAATGGTAGTATCATTTGCTGTGATATAGGAATACTTAATCCAGTCATGTTCAATAAAAGCCCTGGCCCCAAAATCATTTTCACGGTTAGGATTCTCATCCAGCATTACCTGGACCATATTTGATAAAGAATGGAAGTATGAGGAATCGCTGGTCTGATTAGGATTAATATAATAGTCCGGATAGAAATCCCGGTTAAGATCCGATATATTGTCCTTGTAAAGCCTGTAATTCCGCTGGAACTCAATGTTATGAATAAAAGATCCGGTCTTGGTAGTTCGCTCTCTTAATCGCCTGAAACCGGTTTCGGAAGTGGTATCAGGAATCTGTTCTGATTTTCCGAATTTATACCGGTGAGTAAAATGAAAGTTTAAATTTCTCATCGAAGACTCGGCCTCATCAAGATTCACCTCATAGGCCCGCTCGTCTTTATTTGAATTCATGAAAATACTATCATTCTTCATTCCACCATTCTCCTGAGCGCTCTGGGTATTAATATGAAAACTCGAATAAAGTGAATAATCCTTCCCGGTATAAGAACCGAAAAGACTCACGGAGTTGAATTTTGATTTTTGTCTCAGGTATGACCCTTCCGAACCAAGAAGCCTGACATCAAATCCTAAATTGATAAAAGGATTAATATTCTGAGAATGAACAACGTGGAATGTTTCCTCCCTCTTTAAGCGATCTCCCGTTGAACTAAAATATTCAAGAATAGTAAATGGTGTGGTTATATTATAGAAAACATTATTCTCTGGAGTAGAAATATAGGGAGCAAAGGATCTTAGAAAAAAGTATTCAGGTTTCATCTCCTGACTGAAATACAGGTTATCCCTGGTTTGAAGTCCAATATTACCCAGAAAAGCCTGCGAAATGCTGGTTTTGTAAATGGGATTAGAAACCTGGAATCCTGTTTGGGCAGTATCCATTAAATGATCCCTCATAACAGTAAAATCTTCTGTCATGGTCCATGTCCTTATAAAATTGGGAGTTGTATCCCGTTTCGCCAGTCTCTTTCCCTTATTTGCAGCATCCCTTGGGTCCTCCTCATCTTCCAGATCCTGAAACTCCTGTCCAGGCTGAGTCCTCTGCGGCATGTCTGGCCTCTGGCTAAATGCCAGAACCGGTGTAAATAGTATCAACAGGAAGACCGCGAGGTTTTTCATGGACCCAAAGTTAGCATATTTATAACGGCTGCAAGGCTTTGAAATTTTGCTATTTTTACATAATGTTTAGAAAATATTTTATTCTTCTTCTGGGGGCAATCAGGGAAGTCTGATCATTGATATACCAAGTGACTTCGACACAAAAATCACCCACTCCACCGGCAATAAACATATGGTCCATGTGCAAAAAGGAACCCTTCTTTCCGAAATCGTTGGGAAGGACAGCGGAATGATAAATACAAGTTATCATCAAGCAGTGGAAGTGCTTGCCCCAGGTTTCTATGCTTCAGCCATTGATCCGGGTACTGATCGAGGCTATTGAACCCATCGACCGGACTGCACATCCTTTTATACTGGGTGTCCAGTGGCATCCTGAAACTATGATCCGGGAATCTCAAAGCCCATTCACCCTTAAAATTGCAGCAAAATTTATGGAAGCCCTCCATGCCACCGACCGCTAGAACCAATATCTCTCAGTCCCCTGGAATCTTTCAAACCTCCGGATTCTTTCAAACCTCCGGATTCCCTCAAACATCTGGATTCCCTCATATCCCTGGAACCTCCAAAACCTCTCCCACTGCCTTCTCGAATTAAAACCAGGCATCATTGAGCACGGACCTTAGAGATTAATGGGAGGAAGGGAAAAGAACAGTATGTGCTTACCTGCGTTAAGAATTTTGTGACTTGACTGTTGCGTGTAAAACTGTCTGAGCCCTGAAAGGGCGAGTTGTTTTACAAAGCAAGGAAAGGAATAAAATTTAGCGAAGGTAATCACGGTTGCGATTTTCCCTTCCTCCAATTGATCCAAAAAAAACCCGAGCTCTAAAAAGAACCCGGGTTTTAAAAGTCGGCGACGACCTACTCTTCCGCTAACGCAGTACCATCGGCGCTGGTGGGCTTAACTTCTCTGTTCGGAATGGTAAGAGGTGGTTCCCCATCGCAATAGTCACCTAAAGACTTTCAATAAGTTTAACGTAAAGGAAAGAGTTATAGAGTCTTAAAATGTAAAATCAAATAAAACCCAGAGAAAGCTTACGGGTAATTAGTATCGCTCGGCTATGACATTACTGCCTTTACACCTGCGACCTATCAACGTCATCGTCTTTAACGACCCTTAAAGGAGATCTCATCTC
>JAUUZM010000266.1 GCA_030589965.1 Bacteroides sp. | reverse complement strand
GTCACTGACCAGAACCCCCGTCCAGAATTCAAGGTAAAGGAGAACCGGACAATTTTTCTTACGATAAATGCGTTTAATCCAGAGTTTATCAGTATGCCCTATGTCGTGGGGGTCAGCCTCAGACAGGCCAGTGCCATAATTGAGACTGCGGGATTGAAAATCGGCAAGCTTATTTATAAACCGGATATTGCTGTAAATAACGTCCTGAAACAACAATTCCGGGGAGAAGAAATAGAAGAGGGCGATTCCATCATCAAGGGCTCAGAAATAGACCTTGTAGTGGGGAAAGGACTCAGTAAGGAGAAAACGGCAGCACCTGACCTGATTGGTCTTCTTTTGGAGGACGCCTCCCAGAAGATCACCAGACGTTACCTGAATAGGGGTGCAGTGATATATGACCAGTCTACTCTCACACCTGAGGATTCTGCCCTGGTTTTTGTCTGGAAACAGCGACCTGTCTATGATGAAGAGGATGAAATACTGATCAACCTGGGTGCATCCGTTGATATCTGGGTAACAGTGGATTCAAGTAAGTTGCCCCAGCCTGAAGAATTAGAATTACCATTGCTGGATGAAAATGAGTAATAAAACCGGAGCTTTAAGTATTATCTTTTTACTGTGGACATTATTTCTGCTTAATGCCCAGGAAGTACTGGTACCTGCCGGTATGGCACCCTCTGCTCCAGAGTCACTCAAAAGCGCTTCTGCAGATGTTCCCCGGGATACTCTTGAACTGCCTTTTTTCGATGATTTCTCCCGTCAGGGAGATCGTCCCCATCCTTATTTCTGGACAGACAGGCTGGTTTATATGAATAATACCTATACCCGTGACCCGGTTACCATCGGTGTTGCAACCCTTGATGCGATTGATGAGGAAGGAAGTTTGAACGGCACGAGCAAACTGGCCTTCGAATCTGATTTCCTGACTTCACAGCCACTCAACCTGGATTTCCCGGGAAGAGACGATATCTGGCTCAGTTTCTTTTACGAACCTATGGGACTGGGAGATGTTCCGGAGGATTGGGATTCACTTACCGTGGAATTTTTACCTGTTGACAGTACGGTGTGGGAAACCATCTGGTCCACCGCCGGTTCAGCAGAAGATACTTTTAAGCAGGTATTCATACCCATCCAGGAGGAACGTTTCCTGAAAAAAGGTTTCCGTTTCAGGTTTAAAAATTTTGCCAGCCTCCCCAGGGTAGCAGGCTATGATGATAAAAACAATAACGCGGACCACTGGAACATTGACTATGTGTACCTGGATACAGCAAGATCTTCCAATATCACTGCTCTGAACGATGTATCAATGATCTCTTCCCTGGGATCCCTGCTTAAATCATACCAGGCCATACCCTGGAGGCACTTCCCGGATGCATACCTGACCGAATTGAAGGCAACCATTGATATTTCCTACAGGAATAATGATACTACGGTCAGGAATGTTACCCGGATACTTAAGATCACCGACCTTCATTTTCTGGAGACAGACTCTACCAATGGTGGTGCCGTAAATGCATTTCCCGGTGTGCTGAACACATTCACCTTTCCTTATAATTTCCCATTCATTTTTTACGATGCCGACTCAGCAGTCTTCGAGATTAAATCATACCTGGTAACGGAGGACCTTGATTATAAATGGAACGATACGGTAGTCAGGTATCAGAAATTCTTTAATTACTATGCCTACGATGATGGAAGTGCAGAAAACGGTTACGGTCTGAGAGGAGAAGGTACTGCAAATGCCTCTGTTGCCTATAAGTTCAAATCTCATAAAAAAGATACTCTCCGGGCAGTCCAGATGTATTTTAACAAAACCCTTGGAGATGCTACCCAGGCCTATTTCCACCTGGGCATTTGGGAACATGACAAGGACCTGAATGCGCCGGGTGAACTCATCTATAAAATGAGTGGTGTGAGACCGGAATACCCTGATGGATTGAATCAATTCCAGACTTTCATCCTTGACACCCTGCTGATAATGCCCGAGGCTTTCTTCTATGTTGGATGGATAAAAACTACCGAAAACATTCTTAATGTTGGATGGGATGTCTGGAATAATAACAAGCATAATATTTTTTATAACCTTGGACAGGAATGGGTGAATACCGGGTTTAACGGAAGTCTTATGATACGGCCCCTTATGGGAAAGAAAATCTCATGGCCGGCTTCCAGGCAGGAATTCCCGGAAATCAAACTCCAGGTGTACCCCAATCCAGCCACCGACTGGATTAACCTGGAAATGCCTATGGCTGATATACCATGGGAATGGAGCCTGGATATATTTAATCTCCAGGGGAAACTTGTTTACAAGGGAGAAGCTTCAGAACAAACTCATTATACAGGAGACCTTCCGGAAGGATTATATATTATCAGGGTAAGCCAAAAAGGGATCTACCGTGCAAGCAGCAAATTAATGATTATCCGCTGACTATGAACAGCTCTAAACCTGTACAGGAATCCTCCGATTCAGCAGAAATGTATGAACATTTCAGATTTGTTGTCGATAAGGGACAGGAGGTAATGCGTATTGACAAGTACCTGGTCAATAAAATGATGCATACATCAAGAACCAGGGTTCAATCCGCTGCACAGGCCGGTAACATCCTGGTCAATGATACCCCTGTAAAATCAAATTACAAGATCAAACCCGAGGAGGTAATTAGCATAGTATTGCCACATCCTCCCAGGGAGACAGAGATCCTTCCTGAAGATATACCCTTGAATACAGTTTATGAGGATGATGATATCCTGGTAATTAACAAAGCAGCCGGCATGGTGGTTCATCCCGGGGTGGGAAATTATTCCGGCACACTGATAAATGCGCTTTACTACTATTTTCGTGACCTTCCCCTTTTTCAGTCCGGCGAAATGCGACCCGGACTGGTACACAGGCTGGATAAGGATACTTCTGGCATCCTGGTTATTGCAAAAACAGAGCTATCGCTGAATCGCCTCGCAAAGCAATTTTTCGAGCGTACCACCAAACGCAGATACCATGCTTTGGTCTGGGGTGACATGAAAGAAGATGAAGGTAGCATAGTGGGAAATATCGACAGGGATCTTAAGGATAGGACAAGGATGAAGGTTTACCCTGAAGAATCACAGGGAAAACATGCTCTGACCCATTACAAGGTACTCGAACGACTTAGCTATATAAATCTTGTGGAATGCCGGCTTGATACTGGCCGAACCCACCAGATCCGGGTTCACTTTCAACATATACACCATCCTCTTTTTAACGATGCCACATACGGAGGTGACCAGATACTGAAAGGAACGACATTCACGAAATACAAGCAGTTTGTACAGAATTGTTTCAGCATCCTGCCCAGGCAAGCCCTTCATGCAAAGTCCCTTGGATTCATACACCCCACCACCGGGGAGGAAATGCACTTCGAATCGGAGCTCCCCGCTGACATGACCGCCGTGATAGAAAAATGGCATCGCTACCTGGAAGGAAGAACCTCAGAGTAGAAGATCATTTCAAGCTTAACAAAAAGAGTTTATCTTTGTATACCCGGCCAATTTTCTCAATTGAGACAGGCCTGATATCTTGTGTAGACCGATGAGAAAAACCATTGCCATTGTAACCGGAGGAGACTCCTCTGAACTAGTAATAAGCCTGAAATCTGCTGACCAGGTTCAAAAAAACCTGGATTCGGAAATATATAAATCATTCATTGTTTACATCCGGGAAGAGGACTGGCATGTACGATTCGGAGCACAGGAGAAGGATCATATACCCATAGATCGAAATGATTTCAGTTTTATGAATGGAGAGCGGAAAGTTGGTTTTGACTTTGCCTTCATCGCTCTTCACGGTCCCCCTGGTGAAGACGGACAGCTTCAGGAATATTTCGACGGACTCAACATCCCCTACTCCACTGCCGGGGCCGAATCACTTGAACTCTCATTCAATAAATATGACTGTAAGGAATTTCTGGGAAACTATCAGGTAATTTCAGCAGGAGCAGTCCTGATCAAAAGGGAACCTGAGGGTGGCCGGAAATTAATTGCCATCCACAGGGAACATACGGCCGGATTCAATCCGGACAGCGTACTTAAAGAGGTAGGCCTCCCCTGCTTTGTCAAACCAAACTCGGGAGGATCAAGCTTCGGAATCTCCAGGATTAACCATGCTGAGGATCTTACTAAAGCTGTTGAAAAAGCACTTGAAGAAGATGAGGAAGTTCTTGTTGAAACCTATATTCCCGGTCCGGAACTTACCTGTGGAGTACTTAAGACATCCTCAAAGGATTTTATTTTCCCGGTCACGGAAATCATCTCCAAAAATGAGTTTTTTGATTACGAAGCCAAATATACCGCTGGCATGGCTGAAGAAATTACTCCTGCCCTGATTCCTGAGTCCCTCTTCCGTGAATGCCAGGATATCTCCTCGAAAATTTATGACTTGCTGGATTGCAGGGGACTTGTACGTATTGATTTCATAAACCGGGATGGAGAACTTTTCTTCCTGGAACTGAATGGTGTGCCCGGAATGAGCAAAGAAAGCATTATCCCCAAGCAAATCCGTACCATGGGCCATACAGAATCAGAGATCTATAACCTGATTATTCAGGATACCGCTGGTTGGTAATTCTCCTGCTACGATCCTGGTTACAATTCCTTTCTGGTTACGAACTGTCCTGAGACAGACTGTGCCGGGACTGATCAGCGCCGGATGAAAATGAAATCACCCCCCTCATCACCCACATTCTGAATATCTCCATACTGGGGTGTATTTGGACTGTTATTGGCCACCGGGATCTCCACACTCTGAAAAAGCTGGCTTGCAGACATAAAAACCTCCTCATTGTTTTCAAGCCGGTCAGACAGGTATTTCAAAAAAACGGATTTATTTGGAACGGTTTTCAGAACACCGCTTGTAATTGCTTTTCGGCTGGCCAGTTCGTACTTTTTCTTATAGGCCAGAGGTGCATCCTTTACAAGAGACCTGGTTTTGAATATGCTTCCGCTGAAACAGGCATCCG
>JAUUZM010000052.1 GCA_030589965.1 Bacteroides sp. | reverse complement strand
TCTGAGATGAAGAAAATGGAATTAAGGATTGTTCAACAGCAGAATAGGATCAATCGCTCTGTGGAGCAGCTCAATCAGCTGATCCTGACATCAGAGGTGGATGGTCTGGTGGTCTATTCAAAATCCTGGAGAACAGGAGAAAAAGTTGCTGAAGGAGGAGAGGTATATGGTCGTATGCCTGTGCTTGAGATTCCAAGGATGGATGAATTACAGGCAAAGCTTTTGGTGAATGAAACCCATTTCAAGCAAATAGTAGAGGGGCAGGAACTGGAAATTGCCGTAGACGCCGTCCCGGATTTGATTCTTCAGGGTAAGGTAAAACGCAAAGCAAGAATGGGTAAGCCAGTTCGAAGGGGTTCAAAGGTGAAATATTTTGAAATAACTGCATCTCTTGACTCTGCCTTCCTCACCGTCCAGCCCGGATTAACGGTTACATGCGATATATATATTAATAAGATTGCGGACACCCTGGTTATTCCTACAGTTTCCATTTTTGAAGAGGACAGTATAAAGCTGGTTTATGTAAAGAAGGGCAAAAAATTCGTAAAAAATCCGATTGAAACATCACAGGGCAACAATAAGTTTACGATTGTAAAGTCCGGACTTACCGGTATTGAAAATATTGCAACGACCAAACCACCTGAATCATTAATTCTTAACTGATACCAATGAAAAAATATTTAATCCTTGCCGCCATTCTGATAATTACCGCCTGCCAATCCAAAATCTACAAAGACGTTGAAACAGCAGAAGTTAAGCGGGGAGAGTTTTTCATAGATATTTCTGAAGAAGGTGAGATCAATGCGACCAAGGCAACCAACATATATTCTCCTTCCCTCAGCTGGCGATTTGGAATGCTTAAAATTACTATGATCGTGGAAGATGGTACGGAAGTAAATGCAGGTGATATTACCATGCGGTTTGACCCATCGGATATTCAGAAAGTTATTATTGATGCCCAGGCTGAACTGGAGATTACTAATGCGGAAATGGCAAAAATGGTAGCACAGCAGGAATCGAAAATTTCAGAATTAGAGGCCAATCTTAAAATTTCCGAATTGGATTTCCAGATCAATCAGATCAGGCTTGAGCAGGCAACTTTTGATTCTGATGTGGCAAGAAAAGAATTGGAGTTAAGCCTTGACAAGGCTAAAATCTCACTGGAAACTGCAAGAAACGAAATTGATAACCAAAAGTTAATTCATGCAGAAGACATAAAGCAGAAGGATGTGAATATATTGCAGGTTAAAAAAAATCTGTCAAATGCAAACGAGACACTGAACACTCTAACAGTTACCAGTCCCTCTTCGGGTATTGCAATTCTCAAAACCAACTGGACCACAGATGAGAAATGGGCAGTTGGAGAACAGCCCTGGGGCGGAGAACCGCTAATAAACCTTCCTGATCTTAGTGAGTTAAAGGTTGAAACAGAAGTGAATGAGGTAGATATCTCGAAAATAAAACTGGGACAGAAGGTGGAGATAAAACTGGATGCTTTCACGGATACTGTCTATACAGGAAAAATATCTCTTGTAGCCGGACTTGCAAAATTTAAACGAAGGGATTCTAAGGTCAAAGTATTTCCTGTGGAGGTTCTTCTCGATGAGGCACCTAAAAAGCTTATGCCAGGAATGACTGTGAGCTGCAAAATAATTGTAGACCGTATTGAAGATGCCGTATATGTTCCTCTTGAGGCTGTATTCCAGGAGGGAGCAAATAGTTATGTATTTATAAAAACCGGTGGGGGATTCAAGAAAAAAAACATTAAACCCGGAATTGCAAATAATGATTATACAATTATAGAAGACGGACTTAAAGAAGGGGATAAGGTAGCCATGATTGATCTGTCAACAGGAGTACCCGAATAAGAAAAGATTAAATATATGAAATCAATATTCTCTTCAATTTCCGTTATTTTTTTGATTTTCCTGGCTTCATGCGAAGCAGATGAGGTAAAGAAAAAAATTATTATCCAGCAAGGAGATTTCTGTGCCAGTCTCACTGAAACAGGAGATTTACAGGCAGTGGTAGCAAAACATATCATTATGCCTTTCCTAGGATACAGGTATGGATATGGAAATAAACTTACCGGGATGATTGGACATGGATCAGAAGTGGAGGAAGGAGACACAGTCATTTCCCTTGATCCTTCAAAAGTATTGAGATATCTGGTTGAAAGAGAAAACAGGCTGGAGCTGGAAAAAGCCAGGTATAAAAAAACCCTTGTTCAAAACGAGATTCAGGCCAATCAGTTAAAATCACAATTGCTACAACAGGAAGCGAGCTTTAACATGGAAAAACTGGCACTTGAGAAATCCAGGTTTGATTCAGAGAGAAATAGAAAGATAAGGCAACTGGAATTTCAAAAGGCAGAGATCAATTTGAAAAAAACAAGAAAGAAGCTTGAATATGAGACCAAAATTGCCAGGCTGGAGAAAAAAATCCAGGCTACAAAGGTCGTACAACTTGAGAATGATACAGCCGACTCTCATCATGCCCTGACAAGGCTGACACTTAGGAGTCCCAATGAGGGCATTTTGCAGATCGAATATAACCGTCGTACACGACAGCTGTATAAAACCGGCGATGAAGCTTATCCCAACCGCAGCCTGGCAAGCATTCCGGATCTTCGAAGAATGAAGGTGAATTCATCCGTCAATGAAATTGATATCGGTAAAATTAAAATCGGTAATACGGTAAATGTCACTCTTGATGCTTTCCCGGACCTCCAATTCAAAGGAGAATTATCATGGATTGGTAAACTAAGCCATAGAAAGGACCGGGAATCCAATATAAAAATATTCGACATTGAAGTGTTGTTGGAAGAAATCGAAAATGAGGTTCTGAAACCGGGAATGACTGTCAGCTGTGAAATCATCTACAGCGAATTACAGGATGTTCTTTATGTCTCGAATGAATGCGTACTTAGAGAAGATGGACGGTATTTCCTTCTCATGTCCACCCGGGGAAATATCATAAAAACACCCGTAGAAGTTGGTCCCCGAAACAACGGTGAAACAGTAATTTATGGTGATTTCAAAAAGGGTGAAGAGATGATTCCAAAACGCCTGTATAAAAATGAAGCTATTCAATAAAAAGATGAGATACAGATGCAGCTAAATGAAAATTTCTATGTAGCCTATACTTCTGTCAGGGATCATAAACTTCGCTCCTTTCTGACCATGCTGGGAATCATATTCGGTGTAGCCTCAGTAATTGCCATGCTATCCATCGGTGAAGGCGCAAAACGGCAGGCTATAGCCAAGTACCAGGATCTCGGGGTAAACAATATCATAATACGGGAAAAAAAATTCACCAATCAGGAGCTGGAAGAAATAAGGGCAAAGTTTTCCCAGGGCTTGTCCATGGCTGACGCCGATGCCATAATGTCGGTTGTTCCAATGATAGAAAACATTGCCCCACAATCAGAAAAGGAAGTAGAGGTCCAGTTTGAAGACCGTTCAAGTAAGGCAACCCTCATTGGAATCACTCCCTCCTTTACATCCATATTGAACTACTCAGCCGGACAAGGGATTTTTATTGTTGAGGACCATTACAGAAGAAGGCTGAAGGTTTGTGTCCTGGGGGCCTCCATTGCCTCTGAATTATTCCCGTTTGACGACCCGGTTGGAAAAGAAATTAAAATCGAGGATCAATGGATGGAGGTTGTAGGAATTATGAATACTAAATCTTTGTTTACTGAAACCATAGGAGAACTTGCTTCGCGGGACCTGAATACTGATATTTATACTCCTCTGACCACGTTCAACAAAAGATTTATCAAGGACAACCAATTGCAAAGTGAAGTCAAACAGATCACCGTTAAGGTCTCCAATCCTACAAGACTGGTAGAGATTGCAGGGATCATCAAGCAGTTACTGAACCGGCACCATTTTAACAATGAGGATTTCAGTATTATCATTCCCTTTGAACTGCTTAAACAGGAAGAGAAGGAAAGAAGGATTTACAATATCCTACTCGGATCTATTGCTGCCATCTCACTACTGGTTGGAGGCATCGGGATAATGAATATCATGCTGGCATCTGTGCTGGAAAGAACCCGGGAGATAGGTATCAGAAGGGCTATTGGAGCTAAACAAAAGGACATTTTGAACCAGTTTCTTACCGAAGCGGTGGTGATCAGTATCACAGGTGGACTCATAGGCGTTTCCCTGGGATTACTCATATCCCTTTTTATCACCTTAATTACGGAAATAACTACCGTAGTAACCCTGTATTCAATTCTGATAGCCTTTTTGTTTTCCGTTTTGGTGGGTATCAGCTTCGGGTATTTTCCCGCCAAACAGGCTTCCCAACTAAGACCCATTGAAGCAATCCGACATGAGTAAGTCCGTGAATACGTCCTTACAATATTTCCTTAAAATAAAACAAGCAATAATAATACCATCCAAGATGAAACTTCCGGATATAAAAATAAAGAGCAAATTGCTGGGCCTGATATTAATGGGCATAGCCGGATTCTGCCAGACAGTTAATTCACAAGAGACATTTTCACTGGACCTGGATAAAAGTATTTCACTGGCTATGGAGCGTAGCCATTCCATGAGGATATTGAGGGAAAGCCTTGATCAATCAAAATATGAGCTAAAAGCTGCCACCAGCAATTTTAAGACGCATGTGGATCTGGATATGAATATTCCTCAATATACTGAGACCATCAGCCAGTGGCAGGACAGCACAGGTATAAACTACTTCCCGGTTCAGCAGCTCAGGGTTAGCTCCTATCTTACCATCGATCAGCCCCTGCCAACGGATGGAAATATTTTTATCAGGGGCGGATTCAACAATATCGACGATTTAGGAAGATCAGAACGCAATACATATTTGAATACCAGACTGGGATTCAATCAGCCTTTAACAGCTCTGTATTCGTACAACCATATCCGTTCGGAATTTAAAAGGGCCCAGCTGAATTACGAGAGGGCGCTGAAACAGCTGAAGAGGGCTGAACTGGATTTGATTTATAACATCAGCCAGGCTTTCTATCAGACCATTAATTCAAAGGAAAGGATGAGTATCTCAGAGCAAACTCTTGAAAGGCAGCAAGAATCAACACAAATCGCGAAGGATAAATATCAAGCCGGACTCATACGCGAGGTGGAATCTCTCCAGATGGAGGTGGACCTGGCCCAGTCCATGAACGATTATGATATCAATACCGTAGCGTATTATTCCCAGATGAATCTCTTTAAAAAGAGACTTGGACTAAACCTTTCGGACAGCATACTGCTAATCAGCGACCTTTCCTATGCAAAAGTGGAGGTGGATGAAAACCTGGCAGTGGACCATGGCCTGGCCAACCGTATGGAACTCCGGGAACATGAAATCGGTATTGAACTAGCCGAAATTAGCATTAAACGAACCAGGTCCCAGGGACAAATCAATGGGCAAGTCTCCGGTTATTATGAGGTGATTGGAACAGGAAAATATGAAATGCCAATCTCCGTGGGTGAATCATTCGGAAACTCCTGGGACGTTCTTAGAAACCGTCCTGGTAATTTCGGAATTGCTCTGACTGTTAATATCCCAATTATCGACTGGGGAGAAAATAAAGCCAGGGTCAATGCCGCACGGTCAAGTCTCAGAATGAACCAGATCTCCTATGATGAAGAAAGAATAAATATTGAAATGGAAATCCGGAATACCGTTAAGCAACTCCAAAGCAGCTATAGACGATTAGAAATGCTTGAACGCAACCTGGAGGTAGCCGAGAAAAGTTTTGATATTTCGAAGCAGCGGTTTGCCAATGGAGATATCGACAGCCAGGCAATGGCCCTGGAGCGGGACCGCCTGAATACAGCCTACATTGCCCACCTGAATTCTTACATTCAATACAAGCTCCAGCTGTCAGATCTTATGCGTAAATCCTTCTGGGATTTTGAGTCCGGACAATCGGTGATTCAAGGGGAAATTTAGGCATATTTTTAGCGATATTTTCCCCCAAAACACACACCCGGGTAATCCCCTAAAATTGGCATCTGGCTGACATTTCCTGACGGACCGATTTCCGATATCTTATCTTTATCTGGACTAAACGACTATTATCAGGTGATAAAAATCCTGTATCTCCTGTTATTCTTGTAAAATCTCATACCCCGCTATTTAGAACATATTTCTAAATCTCTTTTGCCATATAAAGATATTTAGGTCTTAATTTTATGTTCGAAATAATAATACGAAGTATATCTATATGTATATACTTCAAAACGAAAGGTATGAAAAAGCTCTTAAACCTCGTATTCACACTCTTTGCAATGAACATTTCTCCCCTATTCATTTTTGTGAAGCGATAATTCATACCTGATCCATGATAAGAAAACCGATAAGGTTTATTATACCAGCTCTCAGGTATATTTTAAAAAACAGGGTTTTTGTTGTATTGAATCTGCTTGGACTTTCAATCGGTCTCAGTGCCAGCCTGCTTCTTATTCAGTATGCTCTATATGAGTTCAGCTACGATAAATTCCACAAGAACAGTGATCAGATATACCGGGTAAGGTATGATAATTACAGGAATGGAGTAGCGGAGTTTGAAAGTGCTGCAGCTGTACCAGCCGTGGGCAGAGCTATGAAAGAGAACTTCCCTGAAGTGCTGGAATTCGCCTGGGCTTATCCTGTTAAAAACGGATTTTTCAAAGTGGGGGTGAAATCTTTTCATGAAGATAAGTTTCAGGTCGTTACCCCGGGATTTCTTAAAATGTTTTCCTGGAAATTCATTCATGGGGATACTTCCGCCCTTTCCCAACCACATTCACTGGTAATTACTGAGTCTTGTGCCCTGAAGAATTTTGGAACAACAGATGTAAGGGGACAGGTAATACAATATGAAGATGGAACAGAGTATACTGTCCAGGGGATAATAGAGGATGTGCCCGGAAATTCACATATCAAATTCTCTATCCTGGTCTCAGCTGATGTTATGTATCCCTGGATTGAGAGCCTACCCAGGGAAATTTGGACATGGTACGATTTCAATACCTATATTCAGCTTAAAGAAGGTACTGATCCTGAAAAATTTGACATTAAATTTGACAAGTGGGTTTCTCAAGAGCTGGCCGATTTCTGGAAAAAAAGTAAGCGCAGGCAATATTTCAGATTACAATCCATCGAAAAAATTCACCTTTATTCAAAACTTTCCCAGGAATCAGAACCTGATGAGAGCGGCAATGCGAAGCAAGTCATTATCCTGTCCCTCGTGGCCATATCCATCCTGGTAATCGCCTGGATCAATTACATAAACCTTTCAAACAGCATGACCTGGGCCAGAACCAGGGAAATTGCCCTGAGAAAAGTTGCAGGGGCAGATAAAAAACATATTATTACACTTTTCGTCGGGGAAGCCCTTCTTATGAATACCCTGGCAGCCGCCTTATGCCTTGGGATTATTGAATTGTCACTCCCTGGATTCAGCGATCTCATCGGTAGGGAAATGAGCATGTCCCTGCTTGGGGATCAGGCATTTTGGATCATTCTGGTTATTCTGCTAACCCTGGGATCATTTATTTCGGGCATCTACCCGGCCATGAGCATGTCAATCCGCAAACCTGTTGAAATTATCACTGGCAGACAGGTTGGATTCCGGACTGGCTTACTATTGAGAAAGATCCTTGTGATAATCCAGTTTACCGTGTCCATCGGATTCATCTCAAGTGCATTTCTTGCCTATTCCCAGCTACATTTTATCCGTAGTATTCCAACCGGGATCCATCTTGATCAGACCCTTGTAGTATGGGGACCTGGAATTGAATTCGATTCAAGCTATTCGGGGAACGACCGGAATTTTAAAAACAGCATTTCTAATCTGCCTGAAGTAAAATCTATCACCACCTCAAACAGCATACCGGGCATTGAGATCTTTCTGTCCGAGATACTCAGAAGGCCAGGAGAAGAGACAGGTATGATCATTTATAACCTGTCCGTTGATGAAGAATATATTCCTTCATATGGACTTGACCTGGTATCTGGCAGGAATTTTCATCCTATTATGGATAATGGAAAGCAATCGCTAATACTGAATGTATGTGCTGCAAAGCACCTGGGTTTTACTTCTCCAGAAGAAGCGATCGGAGAAAAGTTAATTTTTATGGACGAAGAACGAACTATTGTAGGAATAATTAAGGATTACCACCAGATGTCAACCAAACAGACACCCCGCCCCCTTGCCCATTATTATAATCCCCGTGTTAATACTTATCTCTCGGTAAAGCTTAAGTCTCTCAATATCAATGAAACTATTGCAGTATTGGAGTATGCCTGGAAGGAGCACTTTGCCGGTGTTCCCTTCGAATTCTTTTTCCTGGATGAAGTATGCGAGATGCAGTACCGAATGGACAAACAGATCAATAAGGCATTGAGGATCTTCGCAGCACTCGCCATTTTTATCGCCGCTCTTGGATTATTCGGACTTTCAACATTTACTACACAACAACGCAGTAAGGAAATTGGAATTCGCAAAGTCAACGGAGCGTCAATCATGAGTATCCTGCTCATGTTATTCAAAGAATACCTGGAATTGATCTTCATTTCTTTCCTCATTGCAATACCGCTTACCTGGCTGTCCGTTCAGAAATGGCTTAACACCTATGAGGTACATATTAAAATACAGATCCATGTTTTTCTGCTTGGTGGACTAATAGTTCTGCTGACTGCTTTATTGTTTGTATCCATTCAAACCATCCGAGTTGCCAATATGAACCCTACCAAGGCACTCAGAAGCTACTGACCCTTGCCTTTACTTTCCTCTATTTACGCCAGAGGTCGAATAAAACATAAATGTATAATCCTTTTGGCTGCATTAAATATTAAACAGAAAGTTTCTTAATAGAGGTGATATATATCAACCTTCAGTTACATAAATGGAATAAATGACTAGCTTGCGCCCCAAATGCAAATCAGTCTGATATGAAAACATTGCAGATAGGTGACCTGGAAATGAAACTCCCGGTAATTCAGGGAGGAATGGGGATAGGTATTTCCATGTCCGGATTGGCCAGCGCTGTGGCAAACGAAGGCGGGATTGGTGTGATCGCAGCTGCCTGCATTGGAATGTTTGAGCCGGATTATCGAAAAAACTGGGTGGAAGCAAATATAAGAGCCCTGAAAAGCGAAATCACAAAGGCCAGAGAAATCACTCCCGGTGTCTTAGGCGTAAATATAATGGTCGCTCTTACAAATTTCAGCGAATTGGTAAAAACAGCCATATCAGAAAAAATTGATATTATTTTTGCCGGAGCCGGACTCCCATTGAACTTACCTGAATATCTCACTAAAGGATCGAAGACGAAACTTGTCCCGATAGTTTCCTCAGGAAGAGCTGCCAAACTTTTGTGTTCAAAATGGAAAGATCAATACAATTATCTTCCTGACGCCATTGTTCTGGAAGGACCAAAAGCCGGCGGACACCTGGGATTCAAAAGACCACAACTGGATGATCCTGCCTTTGACCTGAAAATACTCTTAAAAGATGTATTGGCAGAAGTAAAACTATTCGAAGAAAAATACAATACCAAAATTCCGGTAATTGCAGCAGGTGGAATATATACCGGTGCTGACATGAAGGAAATAATGGATCTTGGAGCTTCCGGTGTACAGATGGGTACCCGCTTTGTTACAACTAATGAATGTGATGCTTCAATGACCTTTAAGCAAGCCTATATTGACTCGGACAAGGATGATATGGCCATAATAAACAGTCCGGTTGGAATGCCGGGAAGGGCTATCAACAATGAATTCATAGAAAAGATAAACAGGGGTGAGAAGCGTCCGGTAAAATGCCCTCACAAATGCCTGAAAACCTGCGATATTGAATCCACTCCGTATTGTATTGTAGCGGCCCTGGTGAATGCCATGAAGGGTAATTTCTATAATGGTTTCGCTTTCGCGGGATCCAATGCATTTATTGCCACCAAAATAACATCCGTCAAGGAAACCGTAGATTCTCTGGTTAGGGAATTCAAAGAGGCATTACCTTTAGCAAAATAGCCGCATTTCCAAACACAACATTCGGTGGTCGCAGGAAGTTCTACTGTATATTAACAGAATTACTACCCTGATCCATTTTCCTGGACCCCTGTCCCAATTGGAAACAAGGATTATTCCCCGGAGTAGAGGTTATTTTAAAAAGACTGTGTCGATTTCGGTAGTCAGACCTGCCTGGATTTCTATCCCCGAAAGGGTGGCATCAGAATATCCACTTTTAGCTGTAATATCGATATTATAGGTCCCGGGGTCCAGTCCCCTGAATATAAAGTTCCCAAGGCTGTCTGAGACCGTGGTCAGGATATCATCTGAACGTACAAGATTAATCAGCGAATCGGCATCGGATGGAGATATTACTCCATGAACAGAGCCTGTGAGAACCTCAGTAAACACCCTGATCACCGGCTTAAGGCTGTAGCCTCCATTGCCTTGTTTGACGATGGACTTCTGTGCATCGAAATCAATGATAAATGAATATTCTTCACCTGGAATAATGTTTTCATGCACATTCAGTTTTAGCCCGGAGGACTGGCCACTAGGCGTTTTAAGATCGTGTGATGCATCGTCAACCATTACCGTATTATTATCCCCAAGGAGGAGGCGAACCTGGCTTAAATATCCTTCTCCATATTCAACACCTGCAATCAAGGTATCCTTCCCGTTTGTAAAGTCGAGCAGGTTATACACACCCGGGGACGAGGGGATCTCCATAAGTGTATCATTCATGATCAGCATTACAGCTGCCACATCAATATTAACTTCCTGGTATTCTCCGGGATTATCTGTAAGGTAAAATTTCAATGATGCAATCGTTGGCTCCAGTTCCTGCTTTTCATCAATGCTTTCAGAGCAGGCATTACAAATGACAAAAAGGGCCAAAATCAAATAGAGAATATTGAATCTTTTCATAGCAGTTACGTATTTAAATACAGTACTTCGATCTTCCTAAAACTGTCTTTCTAAAACACAAAGTTACAATATTAATTCCCTGGCCGATCACAATTTATTAACCATTAGTCAAAAAGTGTTACTGCATAAATTATTGATTTTCATTACCTTTATGAGGTAAACCCTAAAACCCTTCAAAATGAGAAAAATTCACATTTTTCAGGCTTTGATCCTGCTTCTTTTTCTAGGTTTTCTCCAGAGCTGTGGAAGCAGCAAGTCCATGTCATTGAATTCTGTTGAAAAAACAGCGGAACTTCGCCCGGGCATGCATTATGACCAGGTAGTTGAACTGCTCGGCAAGCCAAAATCCTCACAAATGACAGATGAAGCCTGGCTGGTTCGCTGGAATCTCCAGGAAATGTGGAAGGGTTATGTCCCCTACGATATGGCCTTTGATCCTGCAAGTCAGGAATTGTTGTTCTGGTCAGCAAATGAGGAGGAATTTCAACGAAAGCAGGAACAACTCAAGGTGATTGCAGATGCCGTTGAACAAAGCGCTGCATCAAGTGCTGGCGCTTCAGGTGGAGGAGCTTCAGCAACAGGGCCCAATGATCAGGAATTGATGAAACAGTTTGCCGGGAAGTATTATAGTTTCTCAGCCGTTGGTGGGGGAGCCACGGGAGGGACTGAAACTTCGGTGATGCTTTGCCTGAATGGAACCTACAAGCAATCCTCTGAATCCGGATATAGTGGTGGTGCCGGTTCCACCGGTGCATGGGGTTCAGCCTCACAGGGTGGAACTAATGGAACATGGAGAATAATAGGAAACATGAATGAGGGTACCCTAACCACAGTTAGCTCAGATGGATCTGCAACAGAATATAAATTCAGCCGCTGCGGATCAGACTGCGTTTACTTTGGGAATAATAAATTCGCCTGGGCTGGTCCCCCGGATTGCTAAAAAATGAACCATCCCAATTAAGGATATTAACATTCTAAATTATTTATTTTTTCCTCCTGTAAGTTTTTATCCTGAGAAGAACAGGAATCCTAACTTATCTGATCAATCCACGATCAGTTCTTAAACAACTTCATATATAAATCTAATTACATTCTAAGCAATCCCAAATTCATCATTATATATTATCGTACATTGATATCACTGATAATCAATAGAAAGGATTTATATAATGGAGAAGTTTTTAATTGAAGTCCCACACGGCGAAACAGACGCCGATTGC
>JAUUZM010000128.1 GCA_030589965.1 Bacteroides sp. | reverse complement strand
TATTATTTGTTTTATTGGAGTATCGGCTATAACCCTTGCCCAGAACAAATCCATTGACAGGGTATTTGATAAGTACGCCGGAATGGAGGGCTTTACCACTGTCTATATCTCCAAATGCATGTTCAGCATGTTCTCTAAGCTGGATGGAGTGGAGGATGAAGAACTGAAAGAGGTCCAGGACGTTTTCGGAAAACTGACCGGGATCAAGATTCTGGCAGTGGATGACCCTACCGTTCTCGGGGAAGGAGTAAATTTTTACGATGAGATCATGAAGGATTTGCCAAGAGACCGGTACGAGGAGCTGATGGTGGTAAAGGACAGCAAATCGGATGTGGTATTCCTTGCCCGGGAAGAAGACGGAGTTATTGTTGAACTTCTCCTGGTTGTAGGTGGGGAAGGGGACTCTAATGCACTGATAGCCATTACCGGTGAGATCGACCTGAATACCATTTCCAAACTTAGTGAAACAATGGATATCGATGGAATGGAGGAGCTCGAAAACCTTGAAAAATAAGTATGATTTGTAGTTGGACTAATAGTTCAGGGAGGAGCAGGGCAGCCGTCCTTTCTGTGTTTTTATTTATTCTAACTGGACTGGTTTCAATTCCTGGATGTACATCTGATCCCCGGGAGGCCAGATCTTTTAAAACCCTGTTTGACCATTACAAGGACATGGAAAATGTAGATGCAATAAGCTTTCCGCCCGGACTTATAAGTATTTTCCTGAATGATTCAGACCCTGAACAGGCTGAGTTAAAAAAATTGATGCAGGAGCTTTCTTCTTTCCGGATGCTTAGCATAAATGAGACTTCAGGAGGTGTATCCGGGGAAGAGGGAAACGGATCCGGCGAAGCTACTGCTGGAAGTGGATCACTGGATGAAATGAAGGAAAGCGTGATGGAATTTACCAGGCAAAATGAATTTCAGGATCTATTCAGAATGCAATCAGGAGAGCAGGATATCTATCTGCAGATCAAGGAGAAGGACGGTATTGTCAGTGAGGCCATCCTCATGATGGATGCAGATGATAGCTTTTTCATAATTGACCTGAGAGGAAAAATTTCATTAGAGCTTTTTATGGCCCTGGCAGAAGGGGGATACCTTGATGACCTGGCCAGCCTGAGTGATATTAATTTCTGATTTCAATCTTCTATATAGATTTTCTAAGGGTTATGAGAGAAATCTCCGGTGGGATCCAGATCCTTCCTGCGTACCCGATGTAACCCAGTCCCGGATTAACATGCAAAAACTGATCACCCTCCTGGTACAAACCTATCCAGCGGGGATATTTTAATTGTACCGGGCTCCATCCTAACTTTTTTGTACGAATCCCGAACTGCATTCCATGTGTATGTCCGGAGAGTGTCAGCTGAACCCTGGTTTTCCCAAGTATCTCTGCATCCCAGTGGGAGGGGTCATGAGAAAGGAGCACAGTAAAGGCATCTTCAGGAATGCCTTCCACCGCTTTCTTTAGGTCACCATACTGCATGAATGGTGGAAGTCCCCAGTTTTCAACACCAGCAATGTATATCTCCTCATCTCCCTTCCTGATCTTTTGGTGGCGGTTCAGTAATAGCGAAAATCCTGAATCCTCATGGGCATCAAATAGTTTCTTCATGTTGCCCATCCTGGATTCTTCATCCGGCCAGTTATAGTATTCACCATAATCATGGTTACCCAGAATCGAGTAATTGCCCAGTCCGGATTTTATTCCGGAGAGTACATCGCACCATCCCTCAGTTTCCTCTGCCAGGTTATTAACCAGGTCGCCTGTAAACAGTACGAGATCCGGTGATTCCCGGTTGATCATTTCAACCGCCCGGCGGATTTTATCTTGTTGCCCGAAAAGGCTTCCCAGGTGAAGATCAGAGATGTGAATGATTTTGAAGCCATCGAAAGAAGCTGGCAGTACATCGGAATTAACCTCAATGGGCCTGACCCGGAACCTGAAGCGCCCAAATATCATTCCTTCAATAATAACTAACATGCTTATTGCTGAAAGTGGTAGAATTGCCAGGGAAATGAAATTCATCCCCCCATACAGGAAAAATTCCCCAAATCCTGCCGGGTCAGAAAAGATCCGGAGTACTGGCCAGACCATTACCTTTAGCAATATTTCTGCAAAAAAGGCAATTACAAATATTAGTTTGGGTACATAAAGGCTCAGAAAAATGCCTGAGAAAACGTAAAAGCGGGCGAAAAAGCCTGGCTTGTTCTCTGCCAGGAAAACTCTGCTGAACAGATGTAATGCGAATATATACGAAGCACTGATAATCCAGAAGCCGGCGAAAATGTATGGATTTCTGAAGATTGAAAAATCCATTAATAATCCGGCATAGCTTATCCCATCAACAATCAGTATAAACACAAGGAAGAACAGAAATATTTGTCGAATTCGTGATTTCATATGAGTATGGGAAAAAGGACAAATATAATACCTGGCAATTTACTTTTATTGTAGCTTGATAAAAACATTTTTATACTATAGATTAGAGCCCTAATTACGGACCAACATTTGATCATGAAAAGAATAACACTGTTCATCGTATTTTGTTTAATCACAGCATCCATTTTCTCACAGCTTGATTTTGGGGTAAAAGCAGGATTGAACCTGACAAATATTTCAGCCGATGTTTTAACGGATGACTATCAGATAAAATCCAATGATGGCAGCGAGCTGGGGTATCATGCAGGAGTATTATTACGTGCTTCTCTGGTAGGTATTTTTATACAACCTGAACTGCTGTTTACATCTGTTGCCTCGGAATACACCGTTACCGATGTGAATACAAGCCTCGAAACTCTTGCCAAACAAAGAGTGGGCAGGATAGATGTACCGGTTATTGTAGGTGCGAAACTTGGAACACTAAGATTGGGAATCGGACCGGTGGCAAGTTTTATCGTTTCGGAAAATTCAGATTTGAGCGATATTCCTGATTTTGAGACAACAATAAAGTCCGCCACCTTCGGATACCAGATTGGAGCCGGACTGAATATCTGGAAATTTGGATTGGATTTACGTTATGAAGGAAGTCTATCTAAGCTGGGAGACCAGATTATCATTGGAGGGGAGTCCTTTAATTTTGACAGCAGGGCCAGGCAGTTAATTTTTTCATTAAGCTTCGAATTTTAATATCAGCTTTTCAATGGGCCTGGTATGAATGAGCAATTTCTACAAGATGTTAAAGCTGGTTTAAGTGCCAGTCCAAAATCACTTTCATCCCAATACTTTTATGATCAGCAGGGGGACGTACTCTTTCAGAAGATTATGGACATGGAAGAGTATTATCTAACCGATTGTGAATTCGAGATTTTATCAACCTATAAGGACGAGTTATTGGATCAGTTTACCAGCTCTTGTGATGGGTTTCACCTCATTGAATTCGGTGCCGGAGATGCCTATAAGACCAAGATTCTAATTTCTTTCTTCCTGAGCAGGAAGGTACAATTTGAATACAATCCTATTGACATTTCTGAAAACGCTGTTCAGAAGCTGGTGCAGGACCTGAGGAGGGAGTATCCCGAATTAAAACTTCTCCCGGTAAATAAGGAGTATTTCAGTGCAGTAGAGGAAATAAGCCATCATGACACCTGTAAGAAGGTCATTCTTTTCCTGGGCTCAAATATTGGTAATTTTTCCATGGATGGGGCAGAGGATTTCTTCACCCGTCTGGGCTCAGAACTCGAGTCGGGAGATCAGGCATTGATCGGTTTTGATCTCATGAAGGATCCTGAGACAATTTTAATGGCTTACAATGATTCAGCAGGAATTACTGCAGAGTTTAACCTGAATCTACTACGAAGGATCAACAGGGAATTTGAGGCCGATTTTGATCCCGGGGCTTTTTATCATAGGCCTGAGTATAATTCCGATACAGGTGCCGCTAAAAGTTTCCTGGTGAGCAGAAAGGACCAGAAAGTGGAAATCGGGGCCATTCCAATGAAGGTAAGTTTCAATGAGGCAGAGTCCATTTTCATGGAGATTTCTCAGAAATATAAAACCGGGGACGTTCACAGATTTGCTGAAAATGCAGGTTTTCGTGTGAAAAAGGACTATTTTGACAAAAGAAAATACTTTCTGAATTCACTCTGGGAGAAAAAATAAATAGCCATGTGCTATACCGTTAATATTAACGTCACGAGAAACGAGCTGGAAAAACGATTCGGGTCCAGGTTCAGCGAGCCTTCTCTTTTCAATCCCGGATTTCATTTTAATGCATTCGAAATTCCAGCTTTGCCTGTTATTATGGGTGAGGAGCCGGAGTATATAAATTTAGTCAGATGGGGACTAATACCTTTCTGGGTAAAGGATGCAGCTTCCTCGGAGGAAATCCGCCGCAGAACCTTTAATGCCAGGAAAGAAACCATTCTTGAGAAACCCTCTTTCAGGGAAGCAGTGAAATCCAGGAGATGCCTGGTGCTTTGCAGGGGATTTTATGAATGGGAAGCAAGGGACAATGAAAAAATACCACATTATATATACCTGAAGGGAGAACCGCCAATTGCTATGGCAGGATTATATGAGAACTGGACGGACAGGGAAACAGCTGAGATGATCCATACCTGCACCATTATTACAAGTGCCGCAAATGATTTCATGGAGAAAATCCATAATACTAAAAAAAGAATGCCCGTAATCCTGGCAGAGGAGAATGAAAAGGCATGGATAGATCCTGACCTTTCAGCGGAAAAGGCAATCGGGTATCTGCAGCCTGTAGATGAAAAGCTGATGAGTTCACATACCATCTCCAAACTCATATCAAAAAGAGGCGTACAGAAAAACACGCCAGAACTTGTGAAACCCTTCTCCTACGGGGGGAATACGCTCTGGTAGTGATTGCATTCCTGCCTTTGGATGTTGTCAAACATTTCTGAATTGTATTGACTTTTTCCTTTCAGGTAGTAACTTATAAAAAACTATCTAAGAAAGGGGGATTTATATGCATAAGTATTATATCTGTCCGGAATGTAAGGGTCATATTATGGTTGGTGACTATATTATTTTTACAGCCAGAAACCAAAAGAAAGAATCAGGCTTGCTACTACTGCATCCCAACATCGGGAACTATGACAGTATTAAGCATCCTTCATTTAAATTTAAAGCAGGGGAGATGCTTGAATTCTGTTGTCCACTTTGTACTTCCTGCCTAGTATCAGGGTTCGATAAAAAACTGGTTCACGTGATAATGGTGGACAAGGATAGTCAGGAATATGATATTTATTTCTCCAGGATTGCAGGTGAGAAAAGCACCTATAAAATTTCAGGAGAATCTTCCTCAGTTATGTCTACCGGCGAGCATTCCCATCGTTACACCTACTTCAAAATGCCGGACAACATGCAGAAGTTTTTACACAAGGACTAAGCCTCCTGATAACTTATTTTTGCCTTTAAGTGTTAAAGCCTTGTTAAAAAGGTTTTAAGATCTTAATATTTTTATTAATATTGTAAAAGAAATTAAGAACGCATAATGAGGTTCAAGGTCATTACTTCAACAGGTTTAGTTATTATTTGGTTACTAAGTTCTTTTACCCTAAAGCACCAGCCAAGGGTGCTTGCTTTTAGTGATTTTGAACCTCATTTGCATTTTTCAAACGATACTACTTACCTGGTAAATTTCTGGGCAAGTTGGTGTACACCCTGTGTAAATGAGCTGCCTGCTTTTGAAAAGATAAGTGAGGAATATGGAAATGATAAGGTGAAAGTATTACTTGTGAGCCTTGATTTTCCAAAACAAATCGATTCAAGACTGATCCCATTTATTGAAAAGAACGGTATTAAGTCAGAAGTTATGGTTCTAAATGATCCGGATGCAAATAAATGGATAAATAAGGTAGATGCAGAATGGTCAGGCTCAATACCAGCCACTCTTATTTATAACAGTGGAACACGAACTTTCCATGAGGGGGTTTACACATATGAAGAATTGAGATCACTTGTTGAACAATATCTACAATAAAATGAAAAAGCTGATACTTTCACTTTCAATAGGATTAATTTCTGCTTCACTTTTACTCGCAGGTGGGTATAGTGTTGGTGATAAGGCTTCGGATTTCAAACTTGAGAACGTTGATGGGGAGTATGTGAGCCTGTCTGACTTTGAGGATGCGAAGGGATATATAGTAGTCTTCACCTGTAATAACTGTCCCTATGCAAAGGCTTATCAGGACAGGATTATTAAACTGGACGAGAAATACAAACCAATGGGTTATCCCGTAATAGCGATTAATCCTAACAATACAGATGTAAAACCTGATGATGATATGTCTTCGATGAAATCCAGGGCTGAAGACAAGGGATATACATTCCCTTATCTTAAAGATACAGATTATAAGGTCTATAAAGAATACGGGGCAACCCGCACGCCCCATATTTTTGTTCTGACAAAGGACAAAGGTGACTTGAAGGTATCATACATCGGTGCTATTGATGATAATTACCAGGATGCTTCAGCCGTAAATGATGCTTACCTGGCCAATGCTGTTGACGCGTTGCTGGCGAACGGTAAACCTGATCCAAGTTTTACAAAAGCCATCGGCTGCTCAATCAAGTAATACAGGAATAGAAAGATATTTAAGATAGGTTTAGGGGTACCGGGGTGTTCGCAAATGCGGCACCCCGGTTTTTTTGTAGCCATCGCCAACTATTACTTTTCTTCCTTCAATGGGATAAACAGAAGTGATTCTGAATTAATGCAAAAACGGAGTCCGGTGGGAGCAGGGCCATCTTCAAATACATGTCCAAGGTGAGCCTCACAGCACGCGCATGTAACTTCTGTTCGTGTCATTCCATGGCTTGTATCTCTATGATAAAGAATAGTAGTATCAGAACCCGCTTCGAAAAAGCTGGGCCATCCACAGCTGGAATTGAATTTTGATGTGGATTTAAACAGACGGCTTCCGCAGGCCACACAATCGTAATGCCCTGTTTCGAAATAATCCCAGTATTTACCTGTAAATGCGGCTTCTGTTCCCTTTTCTCTGGCAATTCGATATTGTGCAGGAGTAAGTTCCTCCTTCCATTCCTTATCTGATTTGATTACTTTCTTCACTTTTTCCTCCTTATTTATTTCTTCCTCCTTCTGTGCCATTGAACATGCTGCAAGTGCCAGGAGCATAACCAGGGACGTAAATAATTTTAATTTCATTTTTATAAATAGATCATTAAATCTCCCAGGTTGATCATATGGGTAACTTTTTTCTCGATCATATCCTCATAATACATTCCATATAGAATATTACTTCTGTATACCGAGGTAATACTTACGGTTCTAACATGATCACGATTCATCAGAATATCAATGTCCGGATTACCTGTACCGGCTTTTTTATGAAAATTGACAACATTTTCAGTATGAAAATCCGGATTAGTTAATAACCATTCGTGAAACCAATCCTGTCTCTTAGTGATAATATCTTCAGAATACAGTGTTACGGATGACCATATGTTAGGAATTTCCGGGTTAAGCTTTTGATGATGAACCTGATTTCCATCCCAAATCATCTCATCCAGGCTTCGGCTTTCGAAACCCATGATTAACAGGGTAAAAGGTTCGATCCCTTCAAAATTATACTCCGCCTTGAATGAGTCCGGGTTCCCATGCCCAAAGAAATCCAGTATTATATGTCCTCTGCTCATCCTGTATGGCGGATTGCTTTGATGCGGAAAAATCCCCCCGTTTAACAGGCAAAGAGAATACTCACCCAGAGAGGTTGCAATCCAGGTACCCTGGGCATCCGGATCTCTTGGGTAATATATCCTGCTTTCTCCAGCCTCGAATTGCTTTGGTGGTATTGCAGGCTGTCGTTGGATCTTTTCATCCCTTGTAGATGTAAGCAGAAATCCTTCCCTGTGCAGAGGAAGATAGGTAACCGTACACATTTTATTGTTGACGTAAATGTTTCAAGGTGGAGAAGGCATATCCGAATTCATCTTCCAGGCGAATCTCTGGGAATTCATGCTGGATTGCAATGCGTATTATTGCCATATGATGAACGGCATGTTCTATATTATAGACCATTTCACGTTCAGCATTGGTGCCGACGGAGAATAAATCATCGGATTCAGCCGAATAACTCCCACTCAATTCCATCGTTTCCTGCCAGACTG